>JBBSVG010000086.1:0-7966 GCA_038233775.1 Bacteroidota bacterium
CACACCTCGCGCCCGATCCTGCTTTCAATACCTCACGGTGCGATTGAGCGTGGAGCCGTCGGCCTATAGTCGATGGATTGACTTCGTCTTCTTTCAATACCTCACGGTGCGATTGAGCGGCCGGTGAAAAACCGGTGAAAAAAGCCCTGTTTGGGGGGCGTTTTGAGCGGTTTTGGCGGCGCGGGTCGTCGGGTCGGATTCGGGGCGCGTTTGGCGGACGACGAAGGGTGATGCGAGGTGGGTCGATTCATAGATTCACAGCTCCTAAGTTGAATGGATCAAGGCTCGTCGTCGGCTGGCCGGGGTTTCTGCGTTTTCGGGAGCCGACGACCCTCGGGACCGGTCGGTCCCGTCAGCCGATTTGCGTCGGCCGCCGACGGTGGGATCAGACGAACGGATCGGTCGAGTTGCGCTCGATGCCCATCACCTCGCGGGTGATCCGGTCGCCGAACGGGAGGCTGAAGAAGATGATCGAGTCGGTCTCGGGGTGCATAATCTCGCCCGCGCGGACCTTCAGTTCGGCGAAGGTCGCCTCGGTCAGTTCGCCCTCGAAAACCGAGTTCTGCACCCACGTCAGATACTTGCGGAACAGCTTCAGCATCTTGCCGACCCGGCGTTGCTCGATGTCGTACACCGCGATGAAGTACATATTCTCACCACCAGATCGTGAAGCCCTTGAACGGATCGCGCTCGGGATCGTTCAGGTGTTGAATCAACTTGTAGCAATCGAGCCGGACGAGTCGCCGGTATGAAACCGGGCGGCCGAGTCCCCGGTGGCTGATCGTCGTCTTGAGCTTCTCGTCGTAGGCGCGGACGACCACCTGCCGACCCGCTTCGGTCAGATAACAGCCGCCCAAGCGCCGCTCGAAATGACGCGGCTGGATCTCGCCGTTGTTGACGAGCCGGAAAATCACCCGATCCACCAAGAGCGGTTTGAAGATCTCGGCCAGATCGAGCGCGAGCGAATGCCGCCGGGCGCCCGGTTCGTGCAGATATGAGACCGTCGAGTTGAGCTGCGTCCGGTAGATCTCGCCCAAACAAGTCGTGTAACAGAGCGCGTTGCCGAACGAGGTCAGCGCGTTGAGTTCGTTGCCCGGCGGTCGGCGTTGTCGCGAGCCGAAAGCGAACCCGTCGGCGGTCAGGATTTGGTCGAACGCGCTGTAATAGCGCTGCCGCATCTGCCCTTCGGTCCCCATCACATCGGCGATGGCCCGGAGCGAGGGCAGGGTCGCGCGCAGCGTCTCGATGTCGGCGATGATCCGGCCGAGGTCGCGCTCGCCCCGGTTGTGGTAGTAGCGGAGGTTCTTCAGCAGGTTGAACGAGGCGGCCTCGATGAACGCTCGGGCGAGGCGAATCCGCCGCTCGGGGTCGGCATAATGCGCCACTTGGCGGACGACGAGCGCGCCGCTCAACAGCGGTCCGCGTGGGACGTAGCTGCCCGAATAGAAGCCGTAATAGTTGAAGACGTGCAGCGGGATGTTCTGTTGGCCGAGGAACACAAGCGCCTTCGTGTTCAGATCGACCTCGCCGAACAGGTACAGCGCTTCCACGTCGGCGACCGGGATCGGCTTGCGTGGGATTCGCTCGGTCGAGGCAACCGTCAGGGCGACGCCGCTCGGGTCGGGCACCTCGTCGGGACCGTCCGGCTCGTCGGTCTCGACACCGAGCGTGTCGCCGGGCTCGAGCAGGTCGTCGTCCAGATGGGCGGTGTCGTCGCTCCGGTCGTCCGGCTCGGCGGTCGCGGGTGTGGCGGACGGCTCGAAGTAGAGCGTCCCTTGCCGACGGCGAAGTCGGCCGTTCGAGAAGATGTAGTAGGGTCGTTTCATCGGCTCACGGGGCGGCGCTCGACCAGCACAGGTCGTGAAAAGCACAGGCGCGACAGAACTTCCGGTTCGCGATCCGGTCGGGCGGCACCGGGTCGGTCGCCAGCCGATGCAGCGCCGCAACGGTCCGCTCCAACTCGGCCGCGTGCGCCGGTTCGAGCGCAACCGCTTCCGTCCGACGCAGCTTCGGGTAGTTGATCTCCCCGCGAAACGGGCCACCGTCCGGCGCCGTCACGCCGTGCTGACCGAGCACATACAGGTAGTACCGAAGCTGCCACAGGTGCGCCTCCTCGACGGCCGGGCTTTTCTTCACCTCGTGGATCACGCCCGCTTGGAGATCGACCCAATCGAGCTTGATATCGCCGATCTGAACCTCGTGTCGCCGCCTCGTATAGCTCGTCTCGTGGATCAGCCGACCCATCGCGACGGCGTCGGATTCGCCCTCCATCTCGATGTCGTGCAGCGTCAGCCACGCTTTGCGCCGACAGACGAAAAAATATCCCACCACCATCCCACCGATCCGCACGGGCGAGACGTCCTCCGGCACAACCGACTCGGGCGCAGTCATGGCAAGCGGTGGTTTCGGGGCCGACAGCACGCAATCGGCCCCGTGAGTGAGATCGGTCAGGCCGAGAGCGCGTCGTAATCGAACGCCGACAACCGCGCCGTCAACTCCGCCTCGGCCCGGTCGAGCGCGTCGAGCGTGCCCAGCCGACCGGTCACGTAGCCGTCGCAAGCGAGCGTGGCGTACACCTCGGCGCCGGGCACGGGCTGGACGACCGGATCGGCGTTCGGTCGCTCGGAATCTTCCCGCAGTTGCGCCCGAATCGCCCCAGCGAGCTTGTTGGCGTTGTCCGAAATGGCGACGGCCAGCGTCTCCTGCGGGCTGTACGTCCGCGCTTGGTTGCTCGTCACCCGCCACTCGATCAGCCCGTTCGCCAGCGCCGGGATGATCTCGTCGCGGCGCGACTTCGGGGCAACGAGCCGCAGCCCGTTCGCCGAGGGCTGCCAGCCGTCTGCGGTCATCTTGTCGATGGTCTCGGTCGTCAGTTCGGGATCGTGGCGGTTGATCGAGACGCTGAACAGCTTCCGCAGATCGACGGCCACGTCATAGACGAAAAGCCCGCTCGTCCGCGAGTTATCGGGAATCCAGTGGCGTCGGGGCAGGGCGCGGCTGTTGGCGTCGAGGAAGGCTTGAACCGCATCGTCGGTCAACACTTCGTTCTGCGCGTTGCGGACGCGAACCGGGTTGCCGTCCGGGTTCTCGCTCCGGTCGAAGGTCAGGTTCTCGTTCGACATCGTCGAGAGCAACGGATGCAGCGGGCGCATGGCCGAGATCGACAGCGGCGAGCGGCGCTTGATCGTCAGGTCGCCGCTGTGCGCCCGCATCCAGCCGCCGAGCAACTGGTCGGCGAACGTCGGGTCGCACGGCGACCACGGTTCGCCCTGCGTCAGTTCTTGCTTTCCTTTCGAGCCATCGAGCACATAGTTGAACGTGATCGGCGCACGCGGCTCGCCGAGAGTGTCGGTCACGGCGTCGAGGATCGAGCGCTTGACCTGCTGACCGCTCGAGAACGCCATCTTGCGACCGAACTGCGGGTCGTAATAAAACTTCTGCCCGTCCTGCACGCAGAAAACGGTGTGGTCGGCGTGGCGCAAGGCCCGCAGGTAGATGAAAGGCGACATGGTCGGTGCCTCGTCGGTTGGATGGATGGGTTTCAGGCGGTTTTGGCGACGGCGAACTTGAAGCGGAGCAGCGTGAGGAACAGCGGCACGAGGTCGGTCGGCATCTCAAGCACGCTCGTCACGAGTCCGTCGAGGAACGATGCTGTCGAGCCATCCTTCTTGACGATCTCGGTCAACTTATCGATGAACTGTCGCCGGTTCGGTGCGGACAGAATCTCGTCGATCAGGTTCTTGTTGACCGATTTTCCCCGGCCGATCTGTTGCTGATCGGCCTCGTAGCGGCGGAGCAACTGGGCGGCGTCGGTGGCCTGCTGGAGAAGCCCAGCGTTGTTGAGCATGGCGATGATCCAGGTCTGGTAGAAGTTGAGCGTCGTCTGGTTGTCCGGGTCGGATTTCGGCGTCTTGCCCGCTTTCGAGTTGCCCGGCAGATACTCGCGCAGCTTGGCCGGTTGCAGCGCCCGCAGCCCGACGGTGCCGAGTTCGCACGCCCTGACGAAGCTTAACTCCGTCAGGTACAGCCGTTCGATGGCGTCGCGGTTGAGCGTCTCGGTTCCGCCGAACAGGTGTCGATAAAGCTGCCCAAGCCGCGTCACCTCCGGCAGCGCCATCGGGACGAACCCGACCGTCCGGTTGGTGCTGCCCAACCCGTACACATAGGCCGTCAGCGTGCTCGTCGGGTACTGTCGGGCGAGGGCAAAGACGACCTGAACCCACGATTGGGTCGCGAGCGCCGACGGCGCGCCCGGCGTTTTGGGTCGGTCGATGAACGCGCCCTGATTGAACCCACGCGTCGGTGCGGTCGGCTCGAAATCGCGGTCGAACCGATGCGTCAGCCAGTGGCCGTTCCAGGTGTTGATCTGGTTGCCTTTGAGTTGCGGCGTCTGGTTGAGCAGGTTTCGATATAACCGCCAGCCGTCGAACAGGGCGAGCAGCACCTCGTCGGCGTCGATCAGCAGCACGAGCCCGCCTTCCACGCCGACGCCGAGTGCGCCGCCGACCCAAGACGCGTACACGTCGTCGGGATCGGCCGGAACGGGCATCGCCGTCACCTGCCCCGATGTCGTCCCGACCGCGCCAGCCGCCGCGCCGCCGACGAAGAAGCTCGCGTCGGGCGTCTGCGTCTCGATCTTCATGTGCAAAATGTCGCGAGCCTCGCGGGCGATGGCCGGGGTTAGCGGTCGTTTGGCCGCCTGTTTCGAGGCTTGATCGAACGGCGAGTTGCTGACCGACTGAAAGAAGCGCGAATCGTCGTAGCCGACCGGAAACAGCACCTCGTCGAAGAACTCACGCGGCGTGCGCTGCTTGCCGGAGCGGGCGTTGTGCAGCGCGATCAACCGGTGGCCGATGTGGGCGGTGTACATGGGTTAGAGAAACCTCCTGTCGTCGCTGTCCGTGGTGGGTAGGGTCAGGCCGAGCGTCGGGTCGTACCAAGCGTCCGGGACGAGAAATGGGCGGTGGCCGGTCTCGATCACGGTCAGCGTTCGGGCGTGTCGGGCGATGGTCTGCCACGGCAGCGGGATCTCAAGCGCCGTGCGGCCGGCCCAACCCCCGGCGCGGTACGCGGCAGCATCGGACTCGATCACGCACGTCGCCGACTCGATCTCAAGCGCGTCCAGCAGCACCGCTTTCGGTCGATGGCAAAGCTGGTCGATCTGCGGCCGCTCGTCGTAGAGCCGGATCGTGTGCGCGTCCATCTCCAGCAGATCGACGCTCGGATAGACGGTGTCGATCAGCGCCTGCAACGCAAGCTCTGGCAGCGGACCGTCGGGCAGCGCGTCGAACGAGGCCCGCACCGTGTCGAGTTTGTAGGGCAGCACGTCGCGGGCGCTCTCCGGCGGCGCGAGCACATGGACACACCGCAGCCGCCCGATGGTGTCGGCCGTTCGACGCCGGTTGATCCGGCCAAAGCGCTGGATCAGCGAATCGAGCGGCGCCGCGTCGGTCAGCATCCGGTCGAACGAGATGTCGAGGCTGACCTCGACGACCTGCGTGCTGACGACGAGGCACGGCCCGTCCATTTGCTCGAACGTTTCGATCAGGCTCTCGAGCGCGGCCCGGTCACGCCGACGAAACCGGCTGTGCAGCAGCATGATTTTCACGTCGGGAAACCGCTTGGCAAGTTCGATATACCGCTCCTGCGCGGTCCGAACGCGGTTGCAGACGACGAGCACGTGTTCTCCATCGGCCAGCGCGTCGGGCAGCACGTCCAACCAATCGTCCTCGCTGTCGTGCTTCTCGACGGTGTGCCGGTCGAACGTCACCAGCACGTCGTCGGTCAGCGAAACCGTGGCGACATTGGCCTCACCGCCGAGCAATTCGAGCAGCGGAACGGCCAGCGCCGTCGGCAAGGTCGCGGTGCCGATGTGGACGCGGCAGTTCAGCCCAATGAGCGTGCGGACGATCTCGAGCACCATCGCTTGGGCTATTTCGGCGTACACATGGACCTCGTCCAGAATCACGTCGCAGCCGGCCAGATCGAGCGCGGTCATCTCGTACCCGCTCGTGCCGAACACGACCGACGCGAGTTGATGCGGCGTCAACACCTTCACCGACGCGCCCGGATGCCGCTGGAGCCGCCGGTCCTCGACCATCTCGGAGCCGTCGAGTCGAAGCTGACTGGCGGCGTGGACGCGGCGCACGTCGGTCGGATTGCCCGCCAAGCGGAGATCGCGTTCGATCCGCTCGGCCATCGCGTTGATCGACGCCTGAAACGGCAGCGTGTAGAAGACGCGACCTCGGCAGCGGCGGAGCAGAAAATCCGTCTTGCCCGCGCCGGTCGGGGCGAGGACCAGCGTGTGCGGTCGCGGGTCGTCGGCCGGGAGCAGCGACAGCGGATGGAGCGCCGAGCGGCGGTTGTACGCCCCGAGATCGGGCGCCGCATACAGCCGCACCGACTGCGTCCCAGTTTCGGCCATCATCGCGGACGCAAAATGGTCGGCGCTCATCAACAACCCGCGCAGCGGCGACCAGCCCGGCCGCCGCGCCTCGACGTGACCGACCGCCCAATCCCACGCCGCCCGCGCCTCGTCGAGCGGAATCGACCGGGTCGCTACGTCGAGCGGTTCGATCACCTGCGACATGACCAGCGGCGACCAATCCGCCCATCCGGCCGCGTGAACCTCGAACGTTTCGTCTGGATCGTACTCGATCAAATCGAGCAGACCTTGATGCTTGCTGCATTTCTCCACCGACCGATGGTGCCCGACGATCAGATCGGTCAACGCTGCCCACTCCGAACGGGGCCGCAGCGGCAGAAAAAGCAGCGACGACAGCTCGTGTCGGTGGGTTTTTCTGGTCGGATCGAACGGCAAGCGACCGGTTTTGAGCTTCGCTTGGAAATCCGGGTGCCCTTTGCCAGCGTCATGGATCACGGCGCCGATGCGGACACAGTCACGGTCGAAGCCGAACGACGTCGGCAGCGCGGCCACCATCCGGTCGATGGCTTGGACGACGTGGAGCGTGTGATCGTGCAGCGTGGTGCCGCCCTGATCGGCGCTCTTTGCCATCAGCACGGGCTCGCTCATCGCTCCAACCTCGATGCGGTCGGGTTGCCGACGATCTCCAGCGCGCCGTGCATCGGACGGCCGTTGTCGAACCGGTTGTAGCCGACCAGAAACGCGCCCGGTCCCTCGCCGAAGCGCAGTTCGAACCCGGCGATCCCGTCGAACTCAGCCGCTGACATCGCGACCGGCTCGCCGTCGGGCAGCAGCACGTCCTCGTTGCGACAGAGACAAAGGTGCTGCGTGGCGGCCCGTTCGGCGTCGGCTTCGGTCGGAAAGGCGAGCGTCAGGATCGGTTCGATCATCACGCCTCGCGTCAGGATGGCTCGGGCGCGCGTGTACGTGCGCCGCTTGGCCGGACCCGTGACATCCCACGCCCGAGGCTGCGTCTGCTCGGTCTGTCGGCTGATGGCGAGGTACGACAGCCGATGCCGCAGGATCGCCGACACGTCGAGCTTCTGCCGCATCCCCTCGACGATGCTCGGCGTGAGGAATTGCTGGCTGAATGTTTCACCATCCCGAACCGCTGTCCACGGTTTGATGAAGCCGAACGGACCGGCATAGCGGACGACGAACAAGGCATCTGCGTTCATTTCAGCGCTCCGAATCCCGATCCGGTCAGCGACCCGGCGCCGACGAGCCAGAGAAACCGCATCGTCTCGGCCGACCCTCGGGCCAGAATCGGACAGGCGTTCGCCCGGTGCGAGGTGTTTTTAATGGTGACGAGCTTGGTTTTCGCCCCGCTGTACTCGCGGTCGAAGCCAACATGGACGGCGGCGATCTCGTCGGCGGCGAACCCGGCGGCCGTCAACTTGGTCCGCATGACGCGGGTCAGCGCCTCGTCACCGGCCGGATCGTCGTAACGCAGATGCGTCTGGCCGCCGTCGGGTCGGTGGACTCGGGCGAGCACGGGCGAGGCGGCGATGAACCGCGCTTGGTCGCCGAAGTCGGGCACGG
>JBBSVG010000087.1:0-7951 GCA_038233775.1 Bacteroidota bacterium
GGCGGCCAGATCGTCGAGTGCCGCTTCTTCGGCGGGCTGTCCATCGAGGAAACGGCGGAAGCGCTGGGGCTGTCACCGGCGACCGTCAAACGCTCGTGGGCCGTCGCCCGCGCGTGGCTCTACCGCGAGATTCAGCGCGACATCGGCTGACGATTTCCCCCGCCGACGCATCCCCAACCGAGGACAATCCCCATGTCCGATCCCACGCCCGATCCCGCCGCCGCCGCGCGTTGGGACCGGATCGAATCGCTGTTCGAGGCCGCCGCCGGCCGACCGACCGCCGAGCGCGACGCCTATCTGAGCGCCGCCTGCGCGGACGACCCAACGGTGCTGGCCGAGGTCCGTGCCCTGCTCGTGGCCGATCCGGCAGCGGCCGGGTTCTTCGTCGAACTGGGGCGCGATCTCGTCCCGCTCTGGTCGGAGCGCGACGGCAGCGGCAGCACCGCCCGAGGCGTCGGCGAGCGGATCGGGCCGTACCGGCTCGTTCGGTTGGTCGGGCAGGGCGGAATGGGCTCGGTGTACGAGGCCGAGCGGGCCGATGGGCAGTTCGAGCAGCGGGTGGCCGTCAAGCTGCTCCGCGACGGGATGCCGGGGCTGGGCGGCGGACTTGGGCGGCGGTTTCTGATCGAGCGGCAGATTCTCGCCCGACTCGAGCACCCGAACATCGCCCGCTTGCTCGACGGCGGCATGATGCAGGGCGACGTGCCGTATCTGGTGATGGAGTACGTCGAGGGCACGCCCATCGACCGCTTCTGCGACGAGCACCGCTTGCCGGTCGAGGCGCGGCTCGAACTCGTCCGCACCGTCTGCGCCGCCGTGCAGCACGCGCATCAGAACCTCGTCGTCCACCGCGACCTGAAGCCGTCGAACATCCTCGTCACCGCCGATGGGACCGTCAAGCTGCTCGATTTCGGGATCGCCAAGCTGCTCATCGACAGCGACGCGACGGCGTCCGAACGGGCGGCGGACTTGACCCGAACCGGCTCGCGGCCGATGACGCTGGCTTATGCCTCGCCCGAACAGATTCAGGGCCGTCCGATCACCACGGCCAGCGATGTGTACGCGCTCGGCGTCGTGCTCTACGAATTGCTGACCGGTCGCCGCCCGTTCGGCTCGGCCACTGGCTCGGCTTTCGAACTTGAACGGGCGATCTGCGAAACCGAAGCGACCGCCCCGAGTCGGGCCGTTGAGCAGCGGGCGGAGCCGGATCGGGCGCTGCTGCTCGACGACGAGGCCGCGCCCGATCCGGCCGCCGTCGCCGAGGCCCGCTCGACGACCGTTCGGCGGCTGCGCGACGGGTTGCGCGGCGATCTCGACTGCATCAGCGCGTTTGCGCTGCGGAAAGAGCCAGCGCAGCGCTACGCCTCGGCCGAAGCGCTGGCGACCGATCTTCGTCGCCACTTGACGCAGGAACCGGTCGCCGCCCATCGCGGCACGTTCCGCTACCGAGCGGGCAAGCTCGCCGCCCGCTACCGCGCCGCGACGCTGGCCGTCGGCCTCGTGACCCTCTCGCTGATCGGCGGCATCGCCGGGACCGCGTGGCAGGCGCGGGTGGCCGGGCGGGAGCGCGACCGCGCCCAAGCGTCGGCGCGGCTGGCCGTGCAGCAGACGCAGATTGCCCGCGAGGAGCGGAACCGGGCCGAGCAGTCGGCGATCCGGGCCGACCGGCAGGCGGCGCTCGCTTCGCTGGCCCGCGACCGAGCCGAGGCGGCGCGTACAGACGCCGACGAGCAGACGCGGCTGGCCCGAACGGCCCGCGACCGGGCGACGCTCGAGGCGGCCAAATCGACCCAGGTGGCCGGTTTCCTCACCGGGTTGTTCCAGATCGCCGATCCGGGCGAGACGCAGGGCGACCAGATCACCGCCCGCGAGTTGCTCGACCGAGGCACCGCGCGAATAGAGACGGATCTGGCCGATCAGCCGCAGGTTCGGAGCGCGATGATGACGCTGATGGGCCGGGTGTACCGCGACCTCGGGCTCTACGACCGAGCCGAGCCGATGCTCGAACGCTCGCTCGCGTTCCGCCAGGGAGCCGGCATCGAGCCGCTTGATGTGGCCGAGGGCGAGTTCCAGTTGGCCCGCGTCCGGCACGCGCGCGGCGAATACGATCAGGCTGAAACGCTCTACCGCCACGCCCTCGCCACCCGTCGCCGCTGGAGCAAGCCGCTCGATCCGGCGCTGAGCGAAACGCTGCACTGGCTGGGCGTGCTGACCTACGACAAAGGCGATTTCGTCGGGGCCGAGCGGCTCCACCGCGAGTCGCTGGCCTTGCGCGAGCGGAGCAGCGGACTCGACAGTCCGGCCGCCGCCTCGAGCCTGAGCGAGCTGGCCCGCTGTCGGCGGCAACTTGGTGACGGCGCCGGGGCCGAGCGGTTGTTCCGCCAGACGCTCGACACGCGCCGGCGCCGACTCGGCCCGATCCACCCCGAGATCGCCGAGAGCCTGAACAATCTGGCTGCGATCCTGAAGGATCAGGGGTCGTACATGGGCGCCAAAGCGATGTACGGCGAGGCGATTGCGATGTACGGCAAGCTCTACGGGGGCGAGCACCCGACCATCGCGCTCGGGTTGAACAACTTGGGCAGCCTCGCCAACCGGATGGGCCAGCCGGTCGAGGCCGAGGGGCTGTTTCGCCAATCGCTCGCCATGTGGCGCGACCTGCTCGGGCCGACCGAGGCGAGTCCGCGTATCGCGACCGAGTTGAACAACCTCGGCCACGCGCTGCTGAATCAGGGACGGATCGCCGAAGCAGAGCCGCTGCTCGTCGAAGCGCTCGCCATGCGCCGGGCGACGCTGGGCGAGTCGCACCCCGATCTCGCCATCACCGCCTTGCTGCTGGCGGAGTTGACCTACACGACCGGTCGGCTCGACGAGGCCGAGCAGCGCTACCGCGACGCGCTCGAGATTCACCGGCGCGCCTATCCGGCCGGTCACCCGAAGCTGGCCCGACCGCTGATCGGTCTGGCGCACCTGCTGCTCGTCGGTCGCGGTCAGCCGCAGGCCGCTGAACCGTTCGCCCGTGAAGCGGTGGCGGTGCTCAACGCCACCTCGGGCGCCGACCGGATCGGGCTGGCATCAGCCGGCGGCTTGCTCGGCGGCTGCCTGAGCGGGATGGGGCGCTATGACGAGGCCGAACCGTTGCTGATGGCGGCCTATAGGTCGCTCTCGGCCACCGATCCCGCCGTCGCCGACCGCCGTCTGGAGGCCGCCGGGCAGTTGGCGACGCTGTACCGGTCGTGGGGCCGACCGGCCGAAGCAGCGCGCTACATGGTCGAAGACGAACCCCGGTCGAAGCCGCTGCCGCCGTTCGAATCCACCGGCGAGTAGGCGCCGATCCGCGACCGAGGTTGCGTTGTCCCGACCATCGGGCGTATCTTCGTGGTCCCCACCCCTCCGGCGCCAGTTGCCGGTTCCACGAACCTGACCCCCTCGCCGCATGGCCTCGACCGCCGATTTCCGCAACGGGCTGACCATCCTCTTCAACGGGGACATCTGGACGATTGTCGAGTTCCAGCACGTCAAACCGGGCAAGGGCGGCGCGTTCGTCCGCACGAAGTTGAAGAACCTGAAGACCGGCAAGGTCGTCGATAACACCTTCCGCGCTGGCGAGAAGATCGATGTCGCACGGGTCGAGCGGCGGACGTTCCAGTACCTCTACCAAGACGCGAACGAGCGGACGTTCATGGACCAGGAGACGTTCGAGCAGATCGCGATTGCTGACGAGCTGCTGGGCGACGGCGTCGATTTCTTGAAAGAAGGGATGGACGTCGATGTGCTGCTCCACGCCGAGCTGCCGATTGGGGTCGAACTGCCGAACTTCGTCGAGCTGGTCGTGACCGAGACCGATCCGGGTCTGCGCGGCGACACGGCCACCGGCGGAACCAAGCCGGCCAAGCTCGAGACCGGCGCCGTCGTCCAGGTGCCGCTGTTCATCAACGAAGGCGACAAGCTCCGGGTCGATACGCGGACTTACACCTACATGGAGCGGGCGAAGTAACGCTTGCTCGCTGCCCCGTCCGTTCTCACCCGCCGCGCATCCACCGGGATTGCCATGACGATTGACGAGATGAAGCGCCTGATCGAGATTGTCGATCAGTCCGGCCTCGACGAGGTGTCGGTTACCTCCGAAGACGGTTTTCAGATCACGCTGCGGAAATCGGCTCGACCGGCCGCTTCGCCCACCGGCGGCGGCGCGCCGATCTACATCCCGATGCCGATGCCGGGCTACGGTGGCGCGATGCCGCCCATGCCCGCTGCTGCTGCACCGGCGCCTGCACCGGCTGCCGCTGCCCCGGCTGCGGCGCCCGCGCCGGTTGCATCGACGGCGCATGAGGTTAAGAGTCCCATCGTCGGCACGTTCTACCGCGCCCCGGCGCCGGACGCCGATCCGTACATCGCCGTCGGCCAGACGGTTTCGGCCGGGACGACGCTCTGCATCGTCGAGGCGATGAAGCTGATGAACGAGATCGAGAGCGACGTGGCCGGGACGGTCGTCAAGATCCTGGTCGAGGACGGCTCGCCGGTCGAGTACAACCAGCCGCTCTTCCTGATCGAACCCCGCTAATCCGGCTCCGGGCGCGCGGCGGGCACGGGGATCGGCGCTGCGGCCGGTCCGCGAGGGTTGGCCCCGCCGGTTCCGTGCTCCTCGGCCCCGCTTCCCGACCGATGTTCAAAAAGATCCTCATCGCCAACCGGGGCGAGATCGCCCTGCGTATTGTTCGGGCCTGCCGCGAGATGGGCATCCGCTCGGTGGCTGTCTACTCGACCGCCGACCGTGACGCGCTCCACGTCCGCTTCGCCGACGAGGCCGTTTGCATCGGTCCGCCGCCGGGTCGCGATTCCTACCTGAACATCCCCCGGCTGATCGCCGCCGCCGAGATCACCAACGCCGAAGCGGTCCATCCCGGCTACGGTTTTCTGGCCGAGAACGCCTCGTTCGCCGAGATCTGCACGTCGTCGAACCTGACCTTCATCGGGCCGACGCCGGCGATGATCACGTCGATGGGCGACAAGGCCTCGGCGAAAGACACGATGCGTGCCGCCGGGGTTCCGGTCGTCCCCGGCTCCGACGGGCTGCTCGACTCGGTTGAAGCCGCGCACGCTGCCGCCGAAATCGCCGGCTATCCGGTCATCCTGAAGGCGACCGCTGGCGGCGGCGGCAAGGGGATGCGTGTCGTCACGGCGCCGGACGAGATGGCGAAGGCGTTCCAAGCCGCCGGGACCGAGGCGCAGGCGTCGTTCTCCAACGGCGGCGTGTATCTCGAAAAGTTCGTCGAGGAACCGCGACACGTCGAGATTCAGGTCATGGGCGACCGCAACGGCCGCGTCGTGGCGCTCGGCGAGCGCGATTGCTCGGTCCAGCGGCGACACCAGAAGCTGATCGAGGAAAGCCCGAGTCCGGCGGTCGATCCCGACCTGCGGCGGCGGATGGGCGAAGCGGCCGTCAAGGGCGCCGAAGCCGTGAACTACGTCGGCGCTGGGACGATTGAGTTCCTGCTCGACAAGCACGGCAAGTTCTACTTCATGGAGATGAACACGCGGATTCAGGTCGAGCACCCAGTCACCGAAGCGGTGCTCGGGATCGATCTGATCAAGGACCAGATTCGCGCTGCCGCCGGGGTCGAACTGTCCGATCCGGTCCGGCAGGCGCTGGCCGATCCGGCTGGGCTGAAGCCGCGCGGTCACGCCATCGAGGTGCGGATCAACGCGGAAGACCCGAAAAAGGACTTCCGCCCGTCGCCGGGACTGATCACGACGCTCAACCTGCCCGGCGGCCCCGGCGTCCGAGTCGATACCCACGTTTACGCCGGCTACCGCATCCCGCCGAACTACGACTCGCTCATCGCCAAACTGATCGTCCACGGCGCCACCCGCGATGAGGCCATCGACCGGATGGAGCGGGCGCTCGACGAGTTCATCATCGAGGGAATCGAGACGACGATCTCGTTCCACCGCGCCGTGATGAAAGACCCCATCTTCCGCTCCGGCCGCTTCACGACCAAGTTCCTAGAAAGCTTCGACTTCAGCAAGATTCGGTAACCCGATTCGGGGGCGCCATGCGTCGGTTTCTACGGAACAATGGGCTTTGTCTGTCGCTGATGGCGCTGTTTCTGGCCTCGTTCGTCGGGCAGGTCGCGACCGGACTGCGGGTTTATGACAGCGACCGCGAGACGCACGGCAAGTCGGCGGTCGGGCTTGGCGCGTATCTGACGAGCGGCCATTTTCTCGAAGCGACGTTCGAGAACTGGGAAAGCGAGTTTTTGCAGATGGCGGCCTTCGTGCTGCTGACGGTCAAGCTCTACCAGAAAGGATCGCCCGAGTCGAACGACCCCGACGACCCGGACGCTGACGAGCGCAAGCCGAAACCGCCGTTTGAGCGGCATCCGTGGGCGGTCCGTCGCGGCGGCTGGGTGAAGCGGCTCTACAGCACGTCGCTCTCGGGTGCGCTGTTGCTGCTGTTCGTCGGCTCGTTCGCGCTGCACGCCGTTGGCGGGGCGCGGGAATACAGCGAGGAACAGGTCGAGCACGGCGAGCCGCCGGTCACGGCGTTAGCGTTCGTCGGCACGTCCGAGTTCTGGTTCCAGTCGTTTCAGAACTGGCAGAGTGAGTTTTTGTCGGTCGCCGCCGTCGTGTTCTTGGCCGTTTGGCTGCGGCAGAAAGGGTCGCCGGAGTCGAAGCGGCTCGAGTCGGCCCACCACGATCACGACTAATCTTCCACCGTCCGATTTTCCGCTATGAACATACCGCAGGAGTGCCGCTACGCCGAGACGCACGAGTGGGTCCGACTGGAGGGCGACATCGCCACGGTCGGCGTGTCCGATTACGCCCAGGGCGAGTTGGGCGATGTCGTGTTTCTCGATTTCTCCGCCCAGCCCGGCGCGCAGCTCGACCGGAAGCAGGCTTTCGGCACCGTCGAGGCGGTCAAGACCGTGTCAGACCTGTACGCGCCGGTCGCCGGTGAAGTGATCGAGACGAACGCCTCGCTGGCGGACGCGCCCGAACAGGTCAACACCGATCCCTATGGCGCTGGGTGGATGATCCGGTTCCGCGTCGCCGATCCCGCGACCGCGCTCGACGGGCTGATGACCGCCGACGAGTACCAAGCCCACGCCGCGCACTGAGCGATCTTGACGGGATGAACAGGCCGCGCCGGTTGTATCGGCGCGGCCTTTTTTGTGGGCGATGGGCAACGGCGAAAAAAAGGTTTCCGGGCGATAGGGGTAAGGCGGCGGCGGCGGGTAGCGGAAAGGGACGGGCGAGCCCAACGCGGGTTTCGCCGATGCGCTTTCCCCAGACTAAGGGAGTTCGGTCATGAAGAACCCGATTCGTTACGCCGTCGGCGTGAGCGGGCTGATGTCACTCGGTCTGTTCGCCGCTGCGTGCTCGACCACCGACAACCCGATAGACAGCAGCGCGACGCTGACCCAGGCTGAGGCGGCCGACGTGGCGGCCTCAGTCGCGACGAACGTCGGCAGCGACGTCAGCGGCGACGGGGCAACTCTCGTCGATGCGTCGCTGATCTCGACGAACGAGCTGCTCGACGGCGGCGACCGTCAGCCGCTGCCGCCGGTCGGTCCCGGCGACCGTCAGCCGGACGGGCGGTTCCGCCGCCGTGTCGGTCCGGCGCGCGACGGCGAGATCTCGCGGACCTACACGGTCGCCTACTACGATTCCGCTGCCGTCGAGCCGTCGGCGTTCAGTCGGACGACCTATCGCGCCGAGATCGACGCCGCCTCGACCGGGACGTTCACCACGCCGCGCGCGACCGGTTCGCTCAACGCCAGCCGCCACCTGACGGTCGTCGGACTGCACACGGCGGCCCGGACGATCAACGGCTCGGGTCAGGAAACCATCGACCATACCTTTGCCGCCGCCTCGGACAGCGGACAGGCGCGCTCGATGCACTCGGCAGGGACGGTCACGTTCACGGACATCGTCGTCCCGGCTCGGA
>JBBSVG010000088.1:0-7912 GCA_038233775.1 Bacteroidota bacterium
CGGGTTGCCGGTATCGCGGGTGACTTCCTTGACGATGGCCCGAACATTCTCGCCTTTGCGGTAGCGGTCCTTGGCGATCTGCTCGACCTTCGGCATGACCAACTCGGACGTGCCGTGGCTGACGAGCACCTCGTTGCGGCGGATCTGATAGACCTCGCCGACGATCAACTCGCCGAGCTTGTCGTTGTACTCATTGAAGACACGGTCGCGCTCGATCTCGCGAATCCGCTGCGCCAGCGTCTGCTTGGCGTTGGTGATCAGCCGCCGACCAAACGAGTCGAGCTTGACCACTTCGACGACATCCTCACCGACCTCGGCGTCGCTGTCGATCTTCAGCGCGTCCTCAAGGTCGATCTCCCGCACCGTGTCATCGACGTTCTCGACGACCGAGCGCTCGTGGAAGATCTCGATGTCGCCCTTGTCCATGTTGACGATAACCGAGAAGTTGTCGAGTGCTTCCTCGCCGAACTTCTTCTTGATCATCGTCTCGAAGATCTCCTGCACGATGCCCATCAGGGTGTCGCGGTCGATGCCCTTTTCGCGGGCAATCGTCCCAAACGACTCGACGATCTCGGTATTGGCCATGGGATTCGGGAAACTCGCGTGCGGTCTAAAGGACAAAAACAGTCAGATGCCAGCCGAACGGCTCAGAGGGCGAAGACGATCCGCGCCTCGACGATCCGCTCGTAGCCCAACTCGACCGGCGGACCGGCGGGCTTCGGCAGCCGACCTTTGACAGCCGAAGGAGCAGCCATCGGCTGGACGGCGATCCCGGCCTCGTCGGCCCGAACCAGCGGCCCCTCGACCGTTGCCGGTTGGTCGCCGTCGGTCCGATACGTCACAACGACGGTCCGGCCGAGGTGTTTCGGGTACTGTCGCGGCAGTTTCAGCGCCCGGCTCGAACCGGGGCTGGAGACTTCGAGCCGGTAATGCTCTGCCGGCGCGGGCGAATCGTCGGCGTCGAGCGCTTCCGAAACGCGGCGGCTGACGGTGGCGCAAACCTCCGCGTCCAACCCGTCGTCACGGTCGAGGTACAGTTCAACCGCATCTCCCGTCACGACCAAATCGACCACGTGGGCGCCTGCCTCGGCCACCACCGGTTCGACCACCGCTCGCAACGCCGTCAGATCAACTGCCATAGCCTCGTACCGACAAAGCAAAAAAGGTGGCCTCGACTGGAGTCCACCTGCCGATCCGCCTCACAACGGCCCCCAAGTTACGGCTTTCGGGCTGAAAAAGCAAGCTCACGCGCCCGGCGCGGCGGAAACCGGCGCCACGAGGCGAGCGACAGGAGCGCAACCGGGACGAGCGGGATCTGATGCCGGGCGACGCAGAGCAGCGGCGCGTGGACGGCGAGCACGACGAGGACGATGGCGAAGCCAGCCGCCGTCGCCGGGGTCGGCCGCTCGCCCAAGCGCCATCGCCGCAGCCGCGACCAGCCGTCGAGCGCGAGCGCCAGCCAGAGCAGCGCGTAGAGCGGGGCGAGCAGGACGATGGTCGTTAACCGCGACCCGTGGGCCAGCGGTCGGAGCGACGGGATGCCGAACAGGGTCAGGTCGAGCGTCTCGCCGTCGGGGACGGCCAGATGCGCCCAGCGGGCCGGGACGAGGGCAAGCGAGCGAAGCGGATGCTCGCCGATCCACGCGACGGCGCTGTCCCGAACGGCCCGGTCGCTCGCCGCCTCGTCGCCGGGCGCGAACCGGGCGCGAATCCGGTCGAGTTCAGGCGGATTGAGGTAGCCGCCGGTGGCGCGGTCGAAGTTGCCGATCCACAGGTTGATCGCCCCGTTCGTCGAAACGAGCGGCCAGCCGCCGAACTGCCGGTGGTTTCGCAGCGTCATCGGCAAGACAATCAGCGCAGCCGTGAGCGGGACGGTTAGCGCCAGCGCGAGTCGGGTGGAACGCGGCCGGGGACCGAGCCAGAGCGCCAATCCGCCGATGACCAGTCCGAGCGGCAGAAACGTCGGTCGGACGAGGGCGGCCAGTCCGGCGAGCGCCCCGGCGCCCAGCCAGCGAACGGGTCCGGGCCGCTCGACATCGAGCAGCGCGCACAGGCCGATGACGAGCGCGGTCGCTGGCAGTTCCGTCCCGAGCAGCCCGATGCCGACGACGAACGACGGCCACGGTGTCATCAGCAGCAGCGCCCGCCGGGAGACCGTTGCGCCGCCGCGACTGTGGGCGAGCCGGACCGTCAGCAGCAGGATTGCCAGGCTCAGCGCGGCGTTGAGCAAGCGGGCCGAGAGATCGGTCGGTCCGGCAAAAGGCGAGATCAGCCGCCAGAACGCGCTCAGCAACAGCGGGTAGCCGACCGGGTGAAACGCCGTCGGCAGGCCAGTTTCGCGGGAGAGGTAGCCGTCGCCGACGAGCAGGGCGCGGGCGCCGAAGCGGAGCATGGCGAAATCGCTGACCTGCTCGTTCGGGACGAGCACGGCCCAGCCGACGCGCAGCGCGACAGCCAAGATCAGCAGCGCCGGGACGACTCGGGGTCGGGCCAACCAACGGTCGAGGCCGGGCGGCCAGCCGAGGGGTCTCACCGGGCCGAATCGGAAACGGCGACCGGCAGCTCGCCGGGCTCGCCCTCGGCCCGGTTGACCAACGGCAGGACGACGGTGAACCGCGTGCCGACGCCGACCTCGCTGCTGACGGTGATCTCGCCGCCGATGTCCTCAATCGTCTTCCGGACGATGGACAGGCCGAGGCCCATCCCCTCGGATTTGGTCGAGAAGTTCGGCTCGAACAACCGGGCCAGCACCTCGGGCGCGATCCCGGTGCCGGTATCGGCGATCTCGACCCGACCCCCCCCGCCAGCTCGCGCCGTCCGCAACGTCAGCGTGCCGCCGGTCGGCATCGCTTGAATCGCATTCTTGACCAGATTGATCCACGCCCGGCGCAGTTCTTCGCGGTCGGCCAGCACGACGAGCGGCACCGGCGAGCGCTCGATTTGGATCGTGATGCCGACGGCTTGCTCGCGGAACAGATCGGCCGCTTCCTCGACGACCTCGCCGACCTCGAGCCGCTCGAAATCACGGCGCGGCAAGCGGGCGAACGACGAGAACTCGGTCGCAATCCGGCTGAGCGTCTCGACCTGCTCGATGATGACGCCGAGCGTCCGGTCGAGCACCGCACCGAACTCGTCGGGCGTCGTCGGCTCGCCGTCGGCAGGCAGCGGCGGGCGGCGGAAGTCGAGCCACGCGTGTTGCAGGTGCTGCGCCATCAGCTTCATCGGCGTGAGCGGGTTCTTGATCTCGTGGGCGATCTGCCGGGCCATCTCGCGCCACGCCAGCTCGCGCTCGGCCCGAGCCAGATCGCGCTGCGACGAGCGGAGTTGGCCGACCATTCGGTTATAGGTCCGCACCAGATCGCCGATCTCGTCGCGCCGATCCTCCTCCAGCGGTTGGTCGAGTTGACCGGTCGCAACGCGGCGCATCCCGGCGTTCAGCCGAGCGATGGGTGCGGCGATCCGGGCCGAGAGCAGCGAACCGGCGACGACGATCAGGACGAAAACGAAGGCGAACGTGCCGAACAGGTAGGCACGGGTCGTCGCCAGCTCGTCGTCGATCTGACCCTGACGGTAGAGCGTCGGGACGCTGATGGCGCCGATGGGCCGCCCGCGCCGGTCGAGCAGCGCTCGGTAGCCGACGATGTAGGCCGCCGTCCCGGCCCGCTCGCGCTCGAAGAACACCGGTTGGCCCTCGCCCAGCAGCGCCTCGGTCGCCGAGCCGCTGAGTCGGTTGTCGAGAAACTCGACCAGATACAGCTCGCGTCGGCTGGTGGCGACGAGTTTCGGGCCGATGAAAACGTTGAAATCGCGGTGCAGGTCGCGGGCGACCTCGGCGCACCAGCGGTCGTCGATCAGCCCCGAGCCACCGACGGCGGCAGCATCGGGCGAGGCGCGCAGCAGCAGTTGGGTCTGGTCGGCGATGATGTCGAGATCCTCGGCCAACTGCGCCCGGACGGTGGCGTCGTAACGGTCGAGGACGAATTGTCGGCTGAAGTAGCTGATCAAACCGACCGGAACGATGGCGATGCCGAGCAGGATGAGGTAGATTTTTTCGCGGAACAGCAGCCGGAACGGGTGGCCGCGAACGATCCGCCCGCCGAACCAGACGGCGTAGCCGCTGAGCACCAGCAGCACGTTCGCCAGCAGCAGCTTCAGGAACGTGAAGATGTGCCAGCGAAGATCGAAGGCTGGCGTCTGGACCGCAACGACGGTCGGCGCGGCGCCGGGTGCGAGGATGGAGACGTAGGCGAGCTGTCGGGCGAAGCCGCGCAGACCGGATTCAAGTCGCCAGACCGGCGCGTGGGTGCGGGTCAGTTCGGTGCGGACCGCTCGTGGCAGGGCGCGGGGCATCCCCGGCGTCGGCGTCTGGAGCGTGTCGTTGACGTAGCGGTAGAGCACCGGTTGGTCGGGGCTGCCGTCGCTGTCGCGGCCAATCTCCCCGGCGACGAGCAACCCGTCGCGGCTGGCCGGATAGACCTCGACGAGCACCACGCCGATCAGTGCGCCGGTGCCGCCGTCACCGTAGAGCGCCACCGAGCCGATGGCCGGGCCGACGCTGCCGACGCTCAACTCGGGCGCCGTGTCCTCGCCGGAGAGGATGACCGGTTCGCCGCCAAGGGTGCGGGCCGAATCGAGCAGTCGGAGCCGCGACACGGGCAACGTTGGGCGGCGCCGGGTCAGCGCCTGCATACTGAACTCGCTGCGGAGCGTCCCGCTCGGGTCGTAGAGCCGGACGGTGCAGTCGTAGCCTTCTTCGGCGAGGGCCGAACGCGCCCAGAGCAAAAACGCGGCGGTCGCGTCGGCGCCGGGCGCGGTCCAGCCGGGCGGTTCGTCGGCGGCCAGTTCGAGCGTCCGTTCGAGCGCGTAGGTCGTGTAACCGCCGCCCGTCCGCCCGTCGCGACTGGCGACGGCGAGCATCGAGCGGCGGTCGCGGGCGTCGAGTTCGCGGGTCAGCCCGAGATAGAGCAGCGCCGAGCCGAGCAGCGCCCAGAGCATCAACCGGCGACCGGTCACGAGCGAGCGCCCAAGCGGACGGGCCGAGCGGGCCAGATGGAAGGCGACGACGACGACGGTGCTCGCCAGCACGACGCCGAGCAGCCACGTCAGCCCGGCCTCCCGTGGTCCGACGCCATCCGAGCCCAACCACGCGCTCCGCTCCCAGACGCCGAGGGCAACGAGCAGCAGCCAGCCGAACGCCGTGTAGAACGCGCCGCGCACGCCGCGCCAGTGGTCGCGGACCATCCCCCAGCGTAGCAGCACCGCGCCGAGCGCAACCGTCGCCAGGGCGGAAGCGGTCAGCCCGAGCAGGCTGAGTTGCATCAGCACCAGCGCTGGGTCGGGCACCAGCGCCAAGCGGTCTCGGTAATCGAGCGTCGAATCGACGACGGCGTGCATCAGCAGCATCCGGCCGCCGGGCACGAGCGCCAGCACGCCGACGACAACGAGCGCCACGCCGGTCCACCGCAGCCGGGCCGACGGCGCCGGTTCGAGCCGCCGCAGTTCGGTCAGCGTGACGCGGATCAGGTAGCCGATGCTCCCGACGGCCGCGAGCGCCGTCAGCCCGAGATCGCCGAGCGAGCGGCCCAGCCCGAGCCAGCCGCGAGAGGCGAACAGACCGGGATCGAACGGTCCGGCCGTCAGCACCGACGCGGTCAGCGCCAGCAGGGCGATGCGTGTCGCCCAGATCAGCCCGATCACGGCCGACAGCCGCCACACCGGCGCCCATCGCCGTCGGCGGCGCTCGACCTGCTGCACAGCCCAGGCGAGCACCCACAGGCTCAACAGCGCCGCGCCGAAGCGGCGGACCATCCGCAGGCTGCGGTTGACTGACTCTATCACGCCGCTCAATCGCGGCAGCTCGATGTCGGCAAAACCGAGCACGGTGCGGCCGTCGAGCGCGACCAGTGGCGCCGAAACGGTGCGGGTTCCGTCACCGGTCGGGGCCAGACCGGGACCGAAGCGAAACGCGGTGCGGTACGGCAGATCGGCGGCCAGTTCAGCCGTCCGTACGGCGCTGCGGCGGAACAGCGGGTTGACCGGGTAGCGGATGTTCAGCGGTTCGGCCACCACCAGGATCGCCGAGACGGCGCCGCCCAGTCGGCGGACTGGTCGGACCGCGCAGAGATAGCCGTAGAGCGCCTGATCGACGGTCGTGGTGAACCGCTCACCTGCGCGCGCCCGAGCCAGCATGGCCTCCGGCAGTCCGACCGTTCGGCCGCTCCACGAAATCAGGCGACCGGATGGGTCGTAGAGTTCGAACGTGTAGCGCCGTCCCCCGGTGGCCGAGCGGCCGGCGAACCGGCTGAACACGGACGAGAGACGGTTGTCCGAAGCGACCGGCATCAGCGCGGCCAACTCGTCGGCGACTTGGGCAGCCAGTTGGTCGGCTTGACGCTCGGCGTCGAGGAACACGGCGGCGGCCCGCGTGCTCAGTTCGGCGGGTCGGGTGGCTGAGGCGGCGGTCCAGCGTTGGACCACGAGATCCAGCACGAGCGGCTGGACCACCCGCAGCAACACGAGCGCAGCGGCCAGCACCGCCCAGACGAGCAGCAGTCGGCGGGACAGACCGAGTCGGCGACGGGTGCGATGGAGACGGGAACCCAACGACGGGGCGGGCGAGGGCGGCGGGAAAATCGGCTCGGCGGGGTGCATACGGGCGGAACGCAACAGAGAACACCGGTGGGGCGCGTTCGGTCGCCCGGCGGCTCACCAAGCGATCAGGGCACGAGCGGATCGATGCGGATACCGTCGATGCGCCAGGCACCGTCGGCCCCTTGGGTCAGCGAGACGAACACGCGCGACTGGCCCAACACGTCGCGCTGCATGTACTCGTACTGGCCGACGGCGAACGGTTGCCGACCCGACCCGTAGCGGTTGAACGAGAACGAGACCGGCACGCAGACGCGGAAAAAGTCCTGCAACAGGAAAAACGTCTGGTTCGCGCTGTACGACCCGCGTCGCCCGGAGCCGAGGTCGAGATCGACCGACTCGGCGACCGATTCGAGGATCAGCGACGGGTTCCCGGCGACGAACCCCAGCTCGATCCGGTGGAACAGCCCACGACTGACCTCATCGGGCGGCGCCTGTCGACTCGACCGGGCGGCACCGCTGACGGCCGGACCGGTCGGAACAAGCGACGTCGGCGCGGCGCCGGAGATCGGCGTCAGTTGGGCGCGGGCCAGTCCGGCCGAGCCGGGACCGACAAGCAACAGCATCAATGCCCACAACAGGGGCGACACAAGGCGGCGCATGGCAACGAAACGGACAAACTGTAGCGGAGGGGCAACGGCAACCCGGGCTGCTGAGGAGGTATGGAACCGGCGGGAACGTCGAGTAAGCGGTGCGCGGTCCAAAAGGGTGCCACGGCTGTTCGGTCGGGGCGACGGCCCGAGCCGGTCGGCGGCGCTTCGGGCGGTCACGACGGGCGGTCGATGCCGAACAACTCGGCCATCTCGCGGTGGTTGAAGCCGCGACCGGGCGTGTAGGGGCGAATCCAGCGGCCGTCGCCCAGCACGAAGTACGGAATCCCGCGCTTGCCGGTCTTGGCGACGAGTTCCTCGGCGGCGCCGGGTTCACGCTCGATATCGACCACTTCGTAGCCGATTCCGTGCTGATCGAGCCAGCGGCGGGCGACCCGGCAGTCGGGGCACCACGAGGCGGTGTATACTTTCAGGTGCTATTCGTCGGCCATGATCGTGTGTGTCAATTCATCCCGGTGGAGTCGGCGACATTGGTTGAACCGGCGGACGAGCCAGCGGCACGCCAGCCAGCGAGCAGGCTGGTGACAGACACGCGGGTCGGTCGGGCCTTTTTCGTCCTGAGCGTCATTTCGCCCAGCGCCATCGGCCAGATCACCTGTTGCTCCTCGGCGCTGCGGACGACCTTGCCGTTGGTCGAAAGCACCGTCTCGGAC
>JBBSVG010000089.1:0-7873 GCA_038233775.1 Bacteroidota bacterium
CATGTCCTGGCGCCGACGAGCACCATCGACCTGCCCGACAACCGCAAGTATCGCGGTCTGTCGGTCTCCAGCGCTGGGTCGATTGGCAGTTCCGTGTTCGTCTCTGACTACACCCAGCGCCGCGTCCACAAGTTCAGCGGCTCGCCATTGACGGGCTACACGCTCAACCCGGCGTTCACCTTCCAGTCGGCGGCCAACGACACCATCGCCCGGACGTTTGACGGGGTCGGCAACGTGGTCAACCCGACGGTGTATCCAGGTCCGCTCGGGTTATCGGTCCGCAAGAGCAACCCGAACCTGCTCGCCGTTGCCCACGACATCTACATTCCAGATCGCGGTGGCAGCTCGATCAACGTCGTGTCGGGCCAGTATTACTCTTACGCTCGGGTGTATCTGCTCGACGTCACGACCGGGCGGGCTGTCGATACGCTCGATGCGGCGGCGCAGTCATTCGCCATCAACGGTAGCTACTCCAACCGGTCGAGCGATGGGAAGACGGGCAGCTATAACTCGCTCTACGCGGTCGATTGGGACGAGAAGGACAACCTGTATGACTCGGACAACTTCGGCTGGGCAATCGAGAAGTGGAGCTACGACGGCGATCTGGACCGGCTGACCACGGGCGTGCGGCAGACCTCGACGGCGGCGCCGGCCGGGTTCACGCTGCGGCAGAACAGCCCGAACCCGTTCAACCCGACGACGGCCATCGACTACCAGTTGGCCTCGGCCGGTCAAGTCACGCTGACCGTCTATGACGCGCTCGGTCGGACGGTCGCCACGCTCGTCAACGAGCGGCAGACGGCAGGGTCGTACCGCGCCACGTTCGACGGCTCGGGCCTCGCCACCGGCGCGTATCTGTACCGCCTGACGGTCCAGACCGCCACCGGCTCGCAGACGACGGCCCGACGGATGATGCTCGTCAAGTAGTCCGCTGTCGGTTCCGCCGCACCGCCGCCCGCCTTCCCTGCTGCACCGGGGGAGGGCGGGCGGTTCCGTTGGGCGAACCCCGCTGCCGCCCGGCGCTGTTGAGCGGGCACAACTAAACCGCTCAACCTGCCGGAGTCGCCCGATGTCGATGCTGAAAAAGTCGCTGCCTGTTGTCTGCACGCTGGCTCTGCTCGTCGGCTGCACGCCGAGCCGCAACGCCGCGAGGGGCACCGGCAGTCTGATCAAAGAAACCGTCCATCAGGTCGATGAGGCGGCGACCGATCCGTCGATCACGTTCGCGATCAAGAGCGCGATGATCGAGGACGATCTGGTTCGCGCCCGAGATATCAACGTGGACACCGCCGACGGCGTCGTGACGCTCAACGGAACCCAACCGTCCGAGGCCGCCCGCAACCGGGCCGAGCAACTCGCCTGGCGCGCCGACGGCGTGACCCGAGTCGTCAACAAGCTGACAATCAAGCCGTAACCGGGGGTTGGGGTCCGGCTCTACTTGTGGCTATCTTGGAGCAGAGGCAAAACCGGGAGGAACGATGGCGGACAAGTATCGAAAGCTGGTCGATTCCGACGCCGTCGGTCGGCTGGATCGTCGGGACATCGAAGCGGCCGTGCGTGCTGTTCATGTGCTCGCGGCGGAGGGCAATCAATGGGTCGTTCAGACACTGGGCGGACAACGGATTCAGGAGCGTTTTGACAGCAAGAAGCAAGCGCTGGCCTACGCTATAGAGATCGGGAGCCGCCGCAAGGCGCTGGTTATGGTTCACCCGCGACGTGGCAAGGTCGAGCGAATCGATCCGGCACAGACGACGACAACCGCATTGGCTGCGTAGTGTCGATGCCCAGCTATGACGAGAGCGTCTTCATCAACTGCCCGTTCGATGACGCTTATCGACCGCTGTTCGACGCATTGATCTTCGTCGTCCATGACTGCGGCTTCTTTGCCCGCTGCGCGATGGAGACGGATGACTCGGGCGATACCCGAATCCAGAAATTGTTCGAGATCATTCGGTCGTGTCGCTTGGGCATTCATGACATATCGCGAACCGAACTCGACGCTGTCAACGGGTTGCCTCGGTTCAACATGCCGCTCGAACTCGGGATGTTTCTGGGCGCCCGCGCCTATGGCGACGCCGATCAGCAGCGCAAGATCTGCAAGGTGCTCGACCGGGACAAGTATCGCTATCAAAAATATTGTTCCGATATAGCCGGGCAGGACATCTCCTCGCATGACGACGAGCCTGAACCGGCCATTGCCCGCATTCGGGACTGGTTGCGTGCTGCTCAACCTGATTCCACCATCCAAATACCGAGTGGAAGCGTCATTTTTCGACGCTACGAACAGTTTCGCGCGAACTTGCCTGTGCTCTGTCGGCCGCTTGGTTTGTCTGGCGAAGAAGACCTCATCTTCGTCGATTTTCGCAATCTGGTCGTTGAATGGCTCAAGCAGAATCCGTTGGCCGAATGGTTGAAGCTGAATCCGCTTTGATCCTCAAACCGCGAAGGGCCGCCTCGGTGGAAGCGGCCCTTCGTGTTTGAACTCGTCCGACACTCGTCGGCTCAGGTGCCGGCGGAGTAGTCGGTGGCGTAGGCGACCTGCTCGGCGGTCAGGTCGTCGATGGCGATGCCCTGGGTCGAGAGCTTGATCCGGGCGATCTCCTGATCCAGCTCGACCGGCAGGTCATAGACCGTCGGCAGCAGCACGTCGCCGCGCTCTTTGGCCTGAACCAGCGCCAGATGGGCCATGAACTGGTTGGCGAACGACATGTCCATCACCTCCGACGGGTGCCCCTCGGCGGCGGCAAGGTTGACCAACCGGCCGTCGGCCAGCACATACACCTTGTTGCCGTTGTCGAGCACGTACTCGCGGTTGTTGTCGCGAATCATCCGGGTGTCCTTCGAGATCGAGGCCAGATCGGACAGGTTCAACTCGACGTCGTAGTGGCCCGTGTTGCAGACGATGGCGCCGTCCTTCATCTTCTCGAAGTGGCGCTTGACGATGATGTCGCGCATCCCAGTGGCGGTCACGAAGATGTCGCCGATGCCAGCGGCCTCGTCCATCGTCATCACGCGACAGCCTTCGAGCGTCGCCTTCAGCGCGGCGGTCGGCTTGATCTCCGTAATGATCACGTTCGCGCCCATCCCCTGAGCCCGCATCGCCACGCCGCGACCGCAGTGGCCGTAGCCAGCGATGACGAAGTTCTTCCCGGCCAACAGCACGCTCGAAGCGCGCAGGATGCCGTCGAGCGTCGATTGGCCGGTGCCATAGACGTTATCGAAGTCCCACTTCGTCTCGGCGTCGTTGACGGCATAGACCGGGTAGAGCAGCTTCCCGTCGGCCGCCATCGCCCGCAAGCGGTGCACGCCGGTCGTCGTCTCCTCCGAGCCACCGACGATCCCGTCAGCCAGTTCGGGGAACTTGTGGTGGACGGTGAAAATCAGGTCGGCGCCGTCGTCGAGCGTCAGGTGCGGCTTCTGCTCGAGCGTCTGCTCGATGCACCAATAGAAATCCTCGACCGACAGCCCGTGCCACGCGTAGATCGAGAGACCACCTTCGGCCATCGCCGCAGCGACCTCATCGTTGGTCGAGAGCGGGTTGCAGCCCGACCACGACACCTCGGCGCCGCAATCGCGGAACGTCTCGGCCAGCACGGCCGTCTCTTTGGTGACGTGCAGGCAGCCGGTCAGCCGGTAGCCCTTGAACGGCTTCGACTTCGAGTACTCGTCGCGCAGCCGCATCAGCACCGGCATCCGCGACTCGGCCCACTCGATCTTCTTGCGCCCATCGGCGGCAAGGCTCATGTCCTTGACCTTATACTGACCTTTCTTCTCGTCCATAATCTCTTGCTCGTGTTGGTTGGTTGTGTTTCTGTCAGATCGTCGTAAGCGGAACAGGAAGGAGACAGCCAAGCGGCCGTTTCATCATTCCTCGCTCATCATTCATCACTTGCTGTGCCTACACCTGCGCTGGCTGCTGGGCCTGGACGGCGTCGCGGAGCTGATCGACCAGATCGGTCCGCTCCCAGGTGAACGTGTCGAGATCGTCGGTCCGGCCGAAATGGCCGTAGGCGGCGGTCTTGCGGTAGATCGGGCGGAGCAGGTTGAGCCGCTCGATGATCCCCTTCGGCGTCATATCGACCGTCTCGCGGACCGCTTGGGAGAGCTGCGCGTCGGTCGTCCCGGCGGCGGCGGTGCCGTTGGTGTTAACATTGATCGAGACCGGCTCGGCCACACCGATGGCGTAGGCGACCTGAACCAGCGCCTCCTCGGCCAGTCCGGCGGCGACGATGTTCTTGGCGATGTGCCGCGCCGCGTAAGCCGCCGAGCGGTCAACCTTCGACGGGTCTTTGCCCGAGAAGGCGCCGCCGCCGTGGGCACCGCGACCGCCGTAGGTATCGACGATGATCTTCCGGCCGGTCAGCCCGCTGTCGCCGTGCGGCCCGCCGATGATGAACTGTCCGGTCGGATTGACGTGGTAAATCGTCCGCTCGTCGAGCAGATGCGCCGGGATGACCTGCTTGATGATCTCTTCGACGACCGCTTCGCGGATGTCGCGTTGCGTCACCTCAACGTCGTGTTGGGTCGAGATGACGACCGTGTGGACCCGCTTCGGCTGCCGCGTGACATCGTCGTACTCGACCGTGACTTGGCTCTTGGCGTCGGGCCGCAGCCAATTCATCGGCAGCGAGCTTTGCGCCCAGCCTTTCCGCACGTCGGCCAGCCGCTTGACGAGTTGATGGGCGTAGGCGATGGTCATCGGCATCAGTTGCTCGGTCTCGCGGCAAGCGTAGCCGAACATCATCCCCTGATCGCCCGCGCCGCCGGTATCGACGCCCATCGCGATATCCGGCGACTGCTTGTGGATGGCCGAGATGACCGCACACGAGTCGGCGTCGAACCGATACTCGGCTTTCGTGTAGCCGATCTGCCTGATCGTCGTGCGGACGATCTCCGGCAAGTCGGCGTAGGCCGAGGTCGTCACCTCGCCGGCGATGACCGCAAGGCCGGTGGTGACCAGCGTTTCACAGGCCACCCGACTCGTCGGGTCTTCGGCCAGCAGCGCGTCGAGCACCGCATCGGAGATCTGGTCGGCAACCTTGTCGGGATGCCCCTCGCTGACGGATTCGGAGGTAAACAGATAGGACATGCGGCTCGGCCTTATGAGGGTTCGGTGATGACGGAAAGATCAGCGGAAGTCGAGTTCGGTCGAGTCGCCGACGTTGATCCGGCGGAAGCGGCCCAGAATCGTCGCGTTGGCCCCAACGAGTGAGCGCTCGAGCATCGACGCCGCGACAGTGGCCGAGTCGCCGATGATCGAGTCGCGGACGACGGAATCGGACACCTGCGCGTTCTCGGCAATCGTTGCAAACGGCCCGACGACCGAGTTCGTCACGCGACACCCTTCGCCGAGAAACACGGGCGGAATGATCACGCTGCCGTGGACCTGCCCATCGACCGGCGGGAGCTGGCCCCGGTCGGCTTGCTGCTGGAGCAGGTGCTGGTTGGTCTCGAGCAGCGTCTCCGGTTTACCACAATCATACCAACCGACAACATGGTATGGGACAAACGTTTCGCCCCGGTCGATCATCATCTGCAAGGCGTCGGTGAGCTGGTACTCGCCCCGTGTGCGGTGGTCGCCCTCGACGAGTTCGGTCAGGCATTCTTTCAACAACGGCGTGTTGCGGATCAAGTAGAGCCCAACGAGGGCGAGGTTCGTCGTCGGCACCTCGGGCTTCTCGACCAGCCGAGTGATTCGCCACGCCGCTGTTTCTGCCACGCCGAAGCGACGCGGATCTTCCACTTCCTTGACGCCGAGCGCCGAATGCGGACACTCGAGCAGCCCGGCCAGATCGACGTCGAACACCGTGTCACCGAGAATGATCAGCGCTGGCTCATCGCCCAGCGTTTCGCGGGCAATATAGATCGAGTGACCGAGTCCCAACCGCTCTTCCTGCTCGACATACGTCACGTTGATGTCGGGATAATGCTTGCCCAAATAGGTGCGAACCTTCTCGCCCATGTAACCGACGATGACGGTCGCGTGGTCGATCTGCTCTTTTCGCAGATGGTCCATGATGTGGCCGATGATCGGCTTGCCGGCCACGTTGAGCATGACCTTCGGCAGCGTGTAGGTGTGCGGTCGGAGGCGGCTGCCGATGCCGGCGACGGGGATGATGGCGCGCATAAATCCCTTGAGTAGAGGGGGACGATGGACCTTCGGCGCGGAGCGGCGGGGTCCAGGCGGAACAAACGGTGACTGTCGCATCAAGATACCGCTCGGGTCGCGGACCGACCAAATCGGCCTCGCGGTCCTGCGGCGCCTTTTCCGCGCTTGTGCGGTCGGTCGCTTGGATTTGGCCCCGGCCGGGCGCTACCTTCGTCGCTGGGATTCCTTTATCTGGGAGAGAGCGGTGGAACTGATCGTCTTCAGCGTGTTGGCGGTGCTGGCCGTGGCTTCGGCCGTGGCGGTGATTGCGTCGCGCAACCCTGTCAGCAGCGCGCTGTTTTTGGTGCTGAACTTCTTCACGCTGGCGGGGCTGTACCTGACGCTGCACGCGCAGTTTCTGGCGGTCGTCCAAGTGCTCGTTTATGCCGGGGCGATCATGGTGCTCGTCTTGTTCGTCATCATGCTGCTGAACTTGGGCGACGAGACGCGGCTGCGCGAGAAGCTGTCGGTCCGCCGCGTGCTTGGGTTTGCGGTCGGCGGGGCGTTTCTGGTCGAGTTGCTGGTGATCTTCTTCGGCGGGGCGACCGGCGGACCGACCGAGATGAGCCCGCGTGCGCTCGAGATCGGGACCGTCCAATACGTCGGGACGCAGATGTTCAGCAAGTTCCTCTTCCCGTTCGAGGTCACGTCGCTGTTGCTGCTGGCCGCCGTCGTCGGCGCGGTGGTGCTGGCGAAGCGCGATTTCAAGTAGCGCCTCGCGGCCGGTTGTCTTGCCCCGACGGGTCCATCGGCCGGTCGGGGCTTTTTGTTGTCCGCCTCTGACCTGTTCCCCGTGACCCGACGACTCGCGCTGCACCTCGTCCTGCTCGGCCTGACGATTCTCAGCACGACATTCGTCGGCGCCATCTGGTGCGACGGGGCGTTCTGGGGCGAGTCGCAGCCGTGGTGGGCGTTGGCGAGTCCGGCGGCGTGGCGCGTTTGGCTGGCCGATCCGCTGTTCAGCCGCGCGCTTGGGACCGGGGCGACCTACAGCGCGGCGCTGCTGTTCATCCTCGGCTGCCACGAGTTCGGCCACTTCTTCGCCGCCCGGCGACACGGCGCCGACCCAACGCTGCCGTTCGTCCTGCCGTTGCCGTTGCCGCCGGTCGGGACGCTCGGCGCCGTGATTCGCGTCCGCGCCCCGATCTCGGGCCTCTCGGCGCTGTTCGATATCGGCGCGAGCGGTCCACTGGCCGGGTTCGCCGCGCTGATTCTGGTGCTGATCGCCGGGCTGCTCGATCATCCGAACGCCTACGTCGCCGCCATCCATCCAACCGGCCTCACCTTCCCGACCGAGCCGGGGACGCTGTTCTTAGGCGACAACCTGCTGTTCGGCCTCGTTCGGCTGCTGGGCGGACCCAACGCGCTGCCGCCGATGTCGGAACTCTACCACGCGCCGCTGCTGTATGCCGCTTGGGTCGGCTGTCTGATCACGGCGCTCAACCTGCTCCCGGCCGGTCAGCTCGACGGCGGCCACATCCTCTACGCGCTGCTTGGTCGCAAGGCGCACGGCCGGATCGCACGGGTCACGTTCGGCCTGCTGGTGCTGGCCGGGCTGCTCGGCGCGGTCGCGCTGCTGTTCGAGTTAAGCGCTACGGGCGACGCGCTGCGCTCGGTCGCGCCGGGGCTGGAGCCATTTGCGGTGCAGCATGGCTGGTTGGGGTGGATGGTGTGGGCACTTGTCTTGCTCTTTGCCCTCAAACTCGACCATCCGCCGGTCCGACC
>JBBSVG010000090.1:0-7868 GCA_038233775.1 Bacteroidota bacterium
CGCTCGGCTTCGCCGGCTGCCCCCCGGTGGGGGGCGGTTTTTAGGTCAAACCTGTCTGAATGCCGCGCTCAGCCGGCCGCGTCGAGCCGGACGATCTCGTCGCGCCACGCGGCGGCCCGCTCGAACTCCAGCGCCTTGACGGCGGCCTTCATCTCGCCTTTAAGCTGATCGACCAGATCGTGTCGCTGCGCCGCCGTCAGGTATTTCAGGACCGGATCGTGGATGACCGGGACGTTCTTCTCGGCCAGCGCCTTCTTCTCGCGCCGGGCGATGGACGCATCGGCGACGCCGGTAGCCGCCATGATTTCATCGACCGATTTATAGACGGTCTTCGGCGTGATCCCGTGCTCGACGTTGTAGGCCATCTGGATCGTCCGGCGCCGCTCGACCTCGTCCATCATCCGCTGCATTGAGTCGGTGATCTTGTCGGCGTAGAGAATCACGCGGCCGTTGGCGTTTCGGGCGGCGCGGCCGGCCGTCTGGATCAGCGAGCGCGTCGAGCGGAGGAACCCTTCCTTATCGGCGTCCAGAATCGCGACGAGCGAGACTTCCGGCAGGTCGAGTCCCTCGCGCAGCAGGTTGATCCCGACCAGCACATCGAACTGCGCCAACCGCAGGTTTCGCAGGATCTCGACCCGCTCCAGCGCGTCGATGTCGGAGTGCAGATAGCGAATCCGCACGCCCATGCCTTCCAAATAATCGGTCAGATCCTCGGCCATCCGCTTGGTCAAGGTCGTGACGAGCACCCGTTCGTTCTTCGACACGCGGTCGCGGATTTCAGCCAAGAGATCATCGACCTGGGTGCGAACCGGGCGGATGTCGAGTTCAGGATCGACCAATCCCGTCGGCCGGATGACCTGTTCGGTGAAGACGCCGCCGGTTTGCTCGAGTTCGTAATCGGCCGGCGTCGCGCTGACGAAGATGACCTGATTCTGCAACGACTCGAACTCCTCGACCTTCAGCGGTCGGTTGTCCAGCGCGCTCGGCAGCCGGAACCCGTGCTCGACCAGCGTCGTCTTGCGCGACCGGTCGCCAGCGTACATCCCGCGCACCTGCGGCATCGTGACGTGGCTCTCGTCGATGACCATCAGGTAATCTTTGGGGAAATAATCGAGCAGACAATACGGCCGCGAGCCGGGTTCGAGCCGCGACAGGTGGCGCGAGTAGTTCTCGATCCCAGAGCAATAGCCGATCTCGCGAATCATTTCGAGATCGAACGTCGTCCGCTGCTCCAGCCGCTGCGCCTCGACCACATTTCCCTCCGAGCGGAGCACGGCCAAGCGCCAGCGAAGCTCCTCCTCGATGTCGATGATCGCCTTCTGCAACGTGTCCGGCGGCGTGACGAAGTGCTTGGCCGGATAGACGACCAGCCGCTCCAACTCCTGCTGGACCGCGCCCGTCAGCGGATGGATGACGCGAATCGCCTCGACCTCGTCGCCGAAGAACTCGATCCGAATCCCGTGCTCCTCGTAGGCCGGGATCAGCTCGACCACGTCGCCGCGCACGCGAAACGTCCCACGGACAAACTCGGCGTCGTTGCGGACGTAGTGGATATCGACCAGTTCGTTGAGCAGCCGGTTGCGGCTCTTGCGCTCGCCGCGCTTCAACCGGACGACTTGGCGCAGATATTCCTCCGGCGAGCCGATCCCGTAGATGCACGAGACCGAGGCGACGATGATCACGTCGTCGCGGCCGTCGAGCAGGGCGCTGGTGGCGCGGAGCCGAAGCCGGTCGATCTCGTCGTTGATCGCAAAGTCTTTCTCAATAAAGGTATCCGACGAGACGATATACGCTTCCGGCTGGTAATAATCGTAGTACGAGATGAAGAACTCGACGGCGTTTTGCGGGAAGAACGCCTTGAACTCGCCGTAGAGTTGGGCGGCGAGCGTCTTGTTGTGCGCCAAAACCAGCGTCGGTTTGTTGATCTGCTGGATAACGTGGCTGGCAGTGAACGTCTTGCCCGAGCCGGTCACGCCGAGCAACGTTTGGTACTTCTCACCGCCGCGAAGCCCGGCCACCAGTTCGGTGATGGCGCGTGGCTGATCGCCGGTCGGCTGAAAGTCGGACACCAGTTGAAACCGCCCGGTCGGCGCTGGAACGCCGGGCTTGTGCGCGTCCGACACGACCACACCGCTTGCTTTCGTCGCCATGAACCGCTCTCCAGTGCTGTGTTTTTGTGCAGGTAATGGGAGCGCGAAAGGCCGCAAATCTCACGCCGCCGAGGGTGATTCAGGGCGGGGAAAATTTGCGGCCTCGGTATGTGAAATCAGTTCAGGTGCGGGTGCTGTCGCCACTCCTGCACGAGCCGACGGGTGACCGGCGACGACCCCTTGCGCCGGGTCGGTCGTGGCGCCGTCAGCAGGACGTACACGGCGGCGGCCGAGAGCAGCGCGGCGGTCACGAGGGCGACGGCCAACACGATCTCGCTCAGCCGGAGTCGAGCGGCGCCCGGAATGAGCGCGTGCAGCCCGCGCTGGGTTTTGTCGAGCCAGCCAAGCATCCGCTCCTGCCCGGCCAGCGGCAGCAGCCCGATCCCGATGGCGAGGCCGACGAGTCCGACCAGCGCCAGCCGGATCAAGCGCTGGCCCACAGGCAGGCGGTCGCCGGCTGGCAGCCGAGCGGGACGAAGCTGGTGCAGCGGTCGGGGCGGAAGCGTGCGCGACATAAGCACTGTCCCTTTTGCAGAGGCGCGGCGCCGGGCCGGCCGTTGGGCGAGCAGATGAGAAGCGCAGCAGGTGGACTCTAAGTCGGCGGCGCCTGTCAGGTCAACAGGTCAAAGTACAGCGAGGATTCCCCACGCGCAAGCCCGGTCGCTTGACAATCTCGGCCGCCGACCGCTACCTTCCTCCATCCGACGAAGGAAGTCGATTTTCCCCGCCAACCCGCACCGCCATGACCCGTCGCCCCGCCTTTCTGTTCGTGCTCGGTTTGCTGGCGACGGCCGGTTGCGCCGCCCCTCGGCCGCCGATGTCCGTGCCCGAACCGGCCGCCGCGCCGACCGTCGAGGTGCCGACCGACATGGCCGCTGCCGAATCGGCCCCGCCGCCCACGCCTGCCGCTCGCGGGACGCTGCCGGTCGATGAAGCGTGGGTCGAGCGGACGCTGGCTGGCCTCACGCTCGATCAGAAGCTCGGTCAGCTGATGATGCCCGCGTTCCGCAACCTGTCGGACGCGAAAACGCTGATCGACATGCACGTCGGCGGGTTCATCGGTTTCTTCGGCAACGCGGCGACGATGGCCGACCGGAACAACCAGTTGCAGGCCTACGCGCTGGGCAAGCCGCGCGGCGTCCCGCTGCTCATCGCCGCCGACGCGGAAAAAGGCGTCGGGACGTATGTGGACGGGGCAACCGACCTGCCGAGCATGATGGCCCTCGGCGCGACCCGCTCGACCGAACTGGCAGGTCGGGCTGGCGCGCTGATCGCCAAAGAAAGCCTCGCGCTCGGGATCACGGTCGATTTCGCGCCGGTGCTCGACGTCAACAACAACCCGAACAACCCGATCATCAACGTCCGCTCGTTCGGCGAGAACCCGCAGGTCGTGGCCGATCTCGGCCAAGCGTACATCGTCGGCTTGCAGCAGGCCGGCGTGCTGGCGACGGCGAAGCACTTCCCTGGGCACGGCAACACGGCCACCGATTCGCACTCGAACCTCGGCGCTGTGCCCGGTTCGCTGGCCGAACTCAACCGGACCGAACTGTTTCCGTACCGACAGATCTTGCGTCGGACCGATCTCGGCGGGATCATGAGCGCGCACCTGTGGATTCAGGCCATCGACTCGGCCGCGACGCCGGCGACGCTCTCGCCGCGCGTGATGACCGGGCTGATCCGCAACGATCTGAACTTCAACGGCGTCGTCTTCACCGATGCGATGGTCATGGGCGGGATCACCAAGACCGTCTCGTTCGAGGGCGGGATGGTCGGCGCGATCCGGGCGGGCTGCGACGTGCTGCTGATGCCAGCGGTCTATGGCGGCGGAAAGGAAGATGTTGTCGGCGGCGTGCGTCGCGGGATTGACGCGCTGAAAGCGGCCGTTGGTCGCGGCGAGCTGACCGAGGACCGGATCAACCGCTCGGTTCGGCGCATCCTGCTGGCGAAGTCGAAGGTTGGCCTCAGCCACGGCTACACGGCGATTGACACGTCGATGGTCGGCCGGACCGCCGGCGGCGAGGCAGGTGCGGCGGTCGCTTGGGACATCGCCCGAGCCGCCGTGACGCTGGTCAAGAACGACCAGTCGGTGCTACCGTTGACCCGCGACCAGTCGGTGCTCGTCATCGCGATGACCAACTCGACCAATCGCGGCTCGTTTTCCCGGCAGCGGTTGGCCTTGCAAGGCGTGCTGAAACCGCTGACCGACCGGGCGACCTACGTCGAACTGTCGCCCGAGCCGACGGCTGCAGAGATTCAGGCGGTCGTCGCCCAAGCGGGCCAGGTGGACCGGGTGGTGGTCGCTGGCTATCTGCGGGTCGTCATCAGTCGTGGGACGGTCGCGCTGCCGGAGAGCCACGTCGCCACGGTTCGGGCGCTGCTCAAAGCCAACCCGAAGTTGGCGTTCGTCTCGTTCGGCAGCCCATACGCGCTCTCGTCGCTGCCCGAGGTGCCAGCCTACGTCGCGGCTTATGACAACTCGGTCGCGATTCAGCGGGCCGCAGCCGAAGCGATGTTCGGCCGGATTCCCTTCGTCGGCCACTTGCCCGTGACGCTCTCGCCGACCGCACCATTCGGCACCGGTCTGACGCTTTCGCCGACACCGACGCCGTAAGTCGGTGCGCGGCACACAAATGGCGCAGCGCGGCGCGCTTTCTGGGGCCAACCTCCAGCGGATGGGCGAGCGTCGCCCGACTCCGCGCTGCCCCGTTTTCATCCCGGAACCCCGCGCTTGAACCGAATCGCGCCCCTCCTGTCGGCCGTCGGGCTGACGGCTCTGCTCGCTGCTGCCGGTTGCGGCGGCGGCCAAATGACCACCGCCGCGACCCCGCCCGCCATCATCGCCGCCGCGCCCGATACGGCGCTGACCGCCGATATCGTCGCCCGAGTGGACGGCGTCGCTATCCCGAAAAGCGAACTCGACCAAGCGTTGGCGCAGATGCTGACCCGAGGCAACGTCCCGCCGGACTTCTTGGGCGACTCGGTCAAGGTCGCCGGGCTGCGTCGGCAGTTGCTCGACCGGTTGATCGCCCAGCGGTTGCTCGTGCTCGACGCGACCGCTCGGCAGATCGCCGTCGATACCGCCGGAGTCAACGCCGAGTTCCGTCAGCTGCGCGACCAGTTTCCGTCGGACAGTCTTTACCGGGCGCAACTCGCCGATGCCGGGCTGACCGAAGCCGGGCTGAAAGAGGAGATTCGCAAAGGGCAGATGCTCAACAAGCTGCGCGACACCGTCATCCTGCCGACGGTCCCGCCGGTATCCGCCGCCGACCGCGATTCGGCCCTCAACGCCGCCCGCGCGACGCTCGCCGGGCAGGAGGAAGTTCGCGCCCGGCACATCCTGATCCTCGCCGACGAAGGCGCATCGGCGTCGGATGTGGCAAAAGCGGAGGCGAAAACCAAAGCACTGCGGGCCAAAGCCGTCCGACCGCGAGCCGATTTCGCCGCCCTTGCGAAGGCCAACTCGCAGGACCCCGGCAGCGCCGAGAACGGCGGCGATCTGGGCTGGTTCGGTCGCGGCGCGATGGTGCCGGAGTTCGAGCAGGCCGCGTTCGCGCTGAAGCCGGGCGAGATCTCGCCGGTCATCCGCTCGCCCTACGGCTTCCACATCATCAAGCTGGACGACCGGCGGACGAAGCAGCTCAGCACGCAGGACAGCCTCGCCGCCATGGGCAACCTCGAGAACCGCAACCGAGGGCTGCGCTTCAACAGCTACCTCGACTCGCTTCGCGGCGCGCATCAGGTCCGCATCAACCCCGCGCTCGGGTCCGCCGCACCGATGATGGAGAACTGAATCTTTCGATACGCTGTCATCCTGGGCAGAGCGAAGGATCTCACGGGGAACCCATACAGACGTTCCGCTGACCTCGGCGTGAGACCCTTCACTGCGTTCAGGGTGACAGCAAAAGAGAAGGACAGCTTTGCGGCGAAACCGGTTCAGAGTTGCGTCAGGTCGGTGATGGCGAGCGGTTCGACGGCGAGAAAGGCCTCGCCGAAGGTGGCGCCGATGCGGAACCCGTGCATCCGCGCCTTCGCCTCGAGTGCGAGTAAGAAGGCCGGTGACGAGATGAACGTCGCCGGTCCGTCCGAAGCGGCGAACTGGGTTTTGTAGGCCCGAATCGCGTCGAGACGGAGCGCCATCGTGGCCGAGACATCGACGATCAGCGTCGGTTGGCCGAGCGGTTGGTGCTGCTCGTAGAGAAAGACGCGAGCCGGGCGGAAGGCGGACTGGACGGCGCCGTCGTCGTCGCTCGTCTCGATTTTTGCCAGACCCGAGGCGAAGATGGCGTCGAGCGCGAGCCGATGGGCGGCGACGTGATCGGGGTGGCGGTCAACCGGCGCCGGGACGAGCACGGTGCGCGGGCGAAAGCGCCGCAGATGGTGGACGATTCGGCGGCGGTGCTCGGCCGTGTTCGCCAGATCGCCGTCGGGCAGGCCGACGTTGGCCCGCTCGTGCAGCCCGAGAATCCGGCTTGCCTCGACGGCTTCAAGCCGCCGCTCGGCGACCGAGCCACGGGTGCCGAGTTCGCCTTCGGTCAGGTCGAGCACGCCGACCCAGCGACCGGCGGCGACGGCGGCGGCCAGCGTCCCGCCGCAGAAGGTTTCGGCATCGTCGGGGTGCGGGGCGATTGCCAGCAGGTCGAGCGGTTTCAACGGGGAAACGGAGGGTTCGTGGGGCGACGTAAACGGTTGGTGCTGTTCGATATCGACGGAACGCTGGTTCGGACGAAGGGCGTGGCGCGGGCGATCATTCCGGCGCTTCTGCGCGAGATTTACAACGTCGAGTTGGACGTTTCGGCGGCCGATTTCGCTGGCAAGACCGATCCGCAGATTTTGGGCGAACTGCTGGCGCTGGCGGGTTACCAAGCCAACGGGCACGCGGCCGAACTGGCCGACCGGTTTTTCGCCCGCTACGTCGAGCGGATGCGCCCGGCGCTGACGGCCGAGCGGATCACGGTCCTGCCCGGCGTCCGGCCGCTGCTCGACCGGTTGGCCGCCGCGCCCGACACGACGCTTGCGCTGCTGACGGGGAATTTGGCTGACTGCGCCCGGTTCAAGCTCGAACCGGTCGGCTTGGCCGAGTATTTCGCTTTCGGCGCCTACGGCTCGGACGCCCCGGCCCGCCGCGATCTGCCAGCCATCGCGCTCGACCGGGCCGAGCATCACACCGGCCACCGCCACGTCGGCCCCGAGGTCGTCATCATCGGCGACACGATCCACGATGTCAGTTGCGGCCGACATTTGGGCGTCCGCTCGGTTGCCGTCGCCACCGGCGGCACGTCGCTCGACGCGTTGCGCGAGAGCGATCCGACGCACCTGTTCGCCGATCTGACCGACACCGACCGGGTCGCCCGCGCCATTCTGGACTGATCCCGACTCTACGGAACGACCGCCCAAGCGATCTATTGTTCCTGAGCCGGGCGGCTGCGGTGGCTCCGTTCATGGTTCGACAGGCTCACCACGAACGGAGATTAATAGTCGCTTTCATCGGTTGTCAGAACCTGTTGAACGCTACTTGACCTTGACGCCGTCGAGATCTTCGGTCGGCTCGGGGAAATCGGGCGCCATCCGGGCCAGCGTGTCGGCCAGCGTCCGGGCGATGACGGCGTTGCGATACCACTTGTGGTCGGCCGGGACGACGATCCACGGGGCGAGATCGGTCGAGCAGCGGCCGAGCGCTTCGGCGTAGGCGGCCTGATAATCGTCCCACAGCGCCCGCTC
>JBBSVG010000091.1:0-7842 GCA_038233775.1 Bacteroidota bacterium
ACGACGGGGTGCGCGTGTCGGCGTCTGGCCGATGCAGATGGTCGCCGAGGGCGGTTGCATCGGTGGCAAGCGGGGGCGCGTCGGGGGGGACGCTTCGCCAAAGCCCGTGCCACCCCGCTGCCGTCGCCGTCGGCCGGTCATGCCGTCCCCGCTGGCGCAGAGCCGCCAATCCGAACGCTTTTTAAGGGCGAATCCTCACCGTGCTTTGGCGAATTCTCGCCGCCGTTTCGGGCGAGAGACCCGACGGCCCGGTGTGGGGCGTTTCGGCTCCGGTGGCTCGGCTCTTGTAAATCTACGACCGGTCTTGCCTTCACCGGTGCGCCTGCGTTGACTTCGGCGAACCCCCCGCGTATCTTCAGGGTACCCTTCCTCATCGCGCCTTCCCGTTTCTTGCCTGCACGATTGATCTTCGCCCCGAGGAACCCGCCGTCATGACCGACTCCCGCAACGACGATTTCCGCAGGGTCTATCTCAGCGAGAATCAGCTTGCCCAGATCAGCCGCGTGCTCGGGGAACTGGGCAAGAAGACCGGCGCCACCGCCGTCATGCTCGGCGACACGACCGGGCAGTTGCTCGTTAAGCACGGCGGGCTCGAGGAGCGCGACATGGAGGTTTTCGGCGTGCTGGCCGCGTCGAACCTCGCCGCTACGGGCGAGATGGCGAAGCTGATCGGCGAGAAAGCGTCGTTCGAGATGCTGCTGCACGAGGGCGAGGAGCGGTCGATCTATCTGCTGACGATTGACGAGCGCTACATCATGGACCTGATCTTCGGTCGCGGCACCTCGCCGGGCACGGTTCGGGTCTATGTCAAGCGGGCCAAAGAGCGGCTGCTTGACCTGATCGCCAGCGAGCAGAACGAGGTCAACCTCTCGGCGATCTTCGACGACGATTTCTCGACGATGTTCGACGAGAAGTTCGACACGCTCTCCGGTCCCGACGGCAACGGGACGCCGGACACGGGCACACCCAACGGCTGAGCGTGCTTGCCCGTTGCTACAGTCAGTTCCCCCGAAATCCGACCGGAGGCTTTTGCTCGCCTCCGGTTTTTTTGCGAGCATCTTCCATGTGGTTGCAAGACCAGCTTCGCCGGCTCGACCGGCGCCTGATGAGCCGTTGGGCCCAGCCGTACGAACGGGCGCTCGAGGTCGCTCTCGCCGATTGCCACACGGTGCTTGACGTGGGCTGCGGGGTCGAGTCGCCGCTGTCGCAGCTTCGGTTGCGGTTTGACCGGAGCGTCGGGGTCGATGCGTTCGCTCCGGCTCTTGCCGCCAGTCAGGCCGCCGGCCGCCATGACGACTACGTGCAGAGTGACGTGTTGCGGCTCAACGAGCATTTCGCGGACAATAGCTTTGATGCCGTGGTGGCGCTCGACCTGATCGAACATCTACGGAAAAGCGAAGGTCTTCAGCTGTTGCAATCGATGGAGCGGATCGCCCGACGGCGTGTGGTGGTGTTCACCCCCACCGGGTTTCTCGAGCAGGGGGCCTACGGGGGCAATGAGTGGCAGATCCATCGCTCCGGCTGGACGCCGGAGGAGATGCGAGCGATGGGGTACGAAGTAAAGGGGATGAACGGCTGGAAGCCGATTCGTGGTGAGATGGGTCAGGTTCGCTTCTGGCCGGAACCCCTCTGGTATCGCCTCTCGCTGTTGAGCCAGCCATTGATCGTATCGCATCCAGAGCGAGCCTTTCAGATGCTCTGTACCAAAACACCAATGGCAGGGTAGCGTTGATTTAAACCGGGAGGCTGGTTCACATGTCTGAGCCGAGACTCATCAGCGGCCGATTCGGCGGTCGCAAGCTGCGCGGCCCGGTGCCCGACGGCGTCCGACCGACGACCGACCGGGTTCGCTCGACGCTGTTCAACATTCTGGAAAACCTCGTCGATTGGCCTGAGACGGCGGTACTCGATCTCTATTGCGGCATCGGCACGCTCGGGCTCGAGGCGCTCAGTCGCGGTGCCCGGCAGGTCACGTTCGTCGATAACGCCGCCGCGCCGCTGGTTTCGCTGAAAGGCCATCTCGCCGCGCTGCAACCGACCGACGAGCCGCCGCTGCCCGCTGTCATCGTCCGGGCCGAGGTGACGCGGTTTCTCGCCTCGCCGCCCGTTCGACCGGTCGGATTGGTGCTGCTCGATCCGCCCTACGACCTCAGCCGCACGCCGCACGCGCTCGACGGCGTGCTCGGTCGCTTGCTCGCAGCTGAGTCGGGCTGGCTGGCGCCGGATGGTCTGGTCGTCGTCGAGCACCCGCCGTCGGCCCGATTCGCCGTGAAACCGGTCCGCGAGCGCGGGTTCGGCGTCTCGGTGCTGTCCTTCTTCGAGCCGACCGCCCCATGAGACTCGCCCTCTACCCCGGCACGTTCGATCCCGTCACCCACGGCCACCTCGATATCCTCGAGCGGGCCTTGTCGCTGTTCGACCGGGTCATCGTCACCGTTGGTCGCAACTCGACCAAGACGCCGTTGTTTTCGGCCGAGGAGCGCGTCTCGCTGATCCGGCAGAGCGCACCCGACGAGCGGATCGAGGTGGCGGCGTTCGACGGGTTGCTGGTCAACTTCGCGCAGGAGCAGGGCGCGGCGGCCATCGTGCGCGGGCTTCGGCAGGTGGCCGACTTCGAGTACGAGTTCCAGATGGCGCTGATGAACCGGACGCTCGCACCGAGCTTGACGACGCTGTTTCTGATGCCGCACGAGCGGTACACCTTCCTCAACTCGTCGATGGTCCGCGAGGTCGCCCGGCTGGGCGGCGATGTCAGCCCGTTCGTCCCGCCGGTCGTGCTCGACGCGCTGAACCGGAAGTTCGGTCGCGGCTGAATCGACGGTTCAACCGACGATTCGGCTCGGAAAACCACCGCTGAACCGTTATCTTTTAGCCTCACAGCGGATTCAACCAACGGAGAGGCGACTATGGCGTTCGAGATGGCGCATCGGCTGAGTCGGGTGGAGGAATCGCGGACGCTGGCGATCACGGCGCGGGCGAAGAAGATGCAGGCCTCGGGGCTCGATGTGGTCAGCCTCTCGGCTGGCGAACCGGACTTCCCGACGCCCGAGCACGCGAAAGAAGCGGCGATTCAGGCCATCCGCGACACTTTTACCCACTACACCGCCGCGTCGGGCACCATCGAACTGCGCCGGGCGGTGGCCGAGAAGTTCCGCCGCGACAACGGGCTGTTCTACACGACCGACGAGATCCTGATTTCGGCTGGCGGCAAGCACTCCATCGCCAACGTCCTGTTCGCCCTGTTGGGGCCGGGCGACGAGGCGATCATCCCGAGCCCGTATTGGGTCAGCTACCCCGAGATGGTCAAGCTGGCCGACGCCGAGCCGGTGCTCGTCCACGCCGGGGCCGATCAGGATTACAAGATCACGCCCGAGCAGCTCCGCGCCGCGATCACGCCGCGCACCCGGCTGTTCATCCTCAACTCGCCGTCGAACCCGACCGGGATGGTCTATTCCGAGGCCGAGCAACGGGCGCTGGCCGAGGTGCTGATCGAGCATCCGGCGATCTTCATCCTGTCGGACGAGATCTACGAGCACATTCTCTACGGCGACGAGCGGCATTTCTCCATCGCCCGAATCCCGGAACTGCGCGAGCGGACCGTCACGATGAACGGCGTCTCGAAAGCCTACGCGATGACCGGCTGGCGGATCGGCTTCATCGGCGGACCCCGAGCGCTGGTCGATGCCGCCGCAAAGGTCCAGAGCCAGACGACGAGCAACCCGTCGTCCATCGCCCAGGTGGCGGCCGAAGCGGCGCTCTCCGGCAGCCAAGCACCGGTCGAAGAAATGCGCCAAGCGTTCGCCGAGCGGCGCGATCTGGTCGTCAGTGAGCTGAACCGGATGCCCGGCATCTGCTGCGTCCACCCCGGCGGCGCGTTCTACGCCTTTCCCGACGTGTCGGCCCACTACGGCAAGCGGACGCCGAGCGGCAAGCTGATCTCAACCTCGGCCCAGATGAGCGAGTATCTGCTCGACGAGCACCATCTGGCCGTTGTGCCGGGCGAGGCGTTCGGCGCCCCCGACAACCTGCGCCTGTCCTACGCCGCCAGCACGGCCGAACTGACCGAGGCGCTCCGGCGGCTGCGGGCCGGACTCGAAGCGCTGGAGTAGCGGCGCTGCCGGTTGGCCCGGCAGTTGTCCGACGCGCCGGTTTCTGACACCTGACAGGACGCCGTATGCCGACCTATGAGTACCGTTGTGCCGCCTGCGGCCACCGTTTCGAAGCGTTTCAGTCGATCATCGCCGCACCGCTGACCGAATGCCCGGCCTGCGGCGCGAACGAAGCCGGCCGGATCATCAGTCGCGGCGCCGGGTTCCTTCTGAAAGGCGGCGGGTTCTACCAAACCGACTACAAACCGACCAGCGGCGGCGAGGGCGGCGGCAAATCGACGCCCGCGCCCGCTGCCGCTCCGGCCGACGGTGCCGCTGCTCCATCCACTGAATCGCCCAAGCCGGTCGCGCCGAAACCGGCCGACTGAGCCGAACGGGCGCTTGGTTCTCCCAACGGCGGTGCGTAACTTGGTCGCCAAACCGCTGCCGACCTTTTTTCGTCCTGCCGCCTGAGATCTCTCATGGAGCAAATGACCGTGCGTCCGCCTGCTGCTGCGGGCGTGTTTTATCCCGCCGATCCGGCCGAACTGGCTGAACTGATCGACCGTCTGCTGGCCGGCGTTACGCCGGAATCGGTCCCCGGCACGATCCGGCTGATCCTTTCGCCGACCGCTGGCTACGTCTTCAGCCACCCGACCGCCGCCCACGCCTACAAGCTGATCGCCGGGCATAAATACGACACCGTTGTGGTCATCGCGCCGAGCGAGAACCAACGGTTCAGTCGCCTGTCGATCTACAACGGACGCGCCTACGGGACGCCGTTGGGCGATCTGCCCATCGACGACACGATCCGGCAGGAACTGGCCGACGAGGACGACGATCTGTACGTCTCCGATCTCGGCCACGTCGGGATCGAGCAATCGCTCGAGGTCCAGTTGCCGTTTTTGCAGCGGCAGTTGGGCACGTTCAAGCTGGTCCCCATCGTCATGGGCGAGCAAACGCCGGAGTTCGACCGTGAACTCGGCCACGCGCTCGCCGAGGTGCTCTCCGGTCGCAACGCGCTGATCGTCGCGACGAGCGATTTCTCGCCGTTCGATCTCGACGGCGAGATTCGGCCCGCCATCGTCAAGGCCATCGAGTCGCTCGACAGCACGGCGCTGCTGGAGGCCGCCCGTCGGGTGCAGGGCGGGATGCGGGCCGCCGGACCTATCGCCGCCGGTTTGATTGCCGCTCGCGGGATGGGCTGCCGCGCCGCACGGGTGCTCGATCAGGGCGTCGAGCCGATGCGCGCCGACGTGCCGACGCTGGCCGGGTTCGACCTGTCCAACGACCCGACCGCTGCCTTCCTCTCGGCCGTCGCCTGGCGCTGAGTTCGCTTTTTCTCCTTCCCAATCGACATGACGCCACCCCCGGCCGGTCCCGACGGCGCTGCCATTGGCGCGGCGCCCCGGCGTTCGAGCCGTCGGCTGCGGCTGGCAACCGTTGGCGCCGGTCGCTTGGGCGGGACGATGACTCGGCTGCTGCACCGCGCCGGGCATCCGGTCGCTGCGGTGATTTCACGCGACCGGCGGGCGGCCGAGACGCTGGCGAAAGCGGTCGCGACGATGATGACGCCGGTCGCCTCGACCGAGTTGATCGATCTGCCGATTGGTGTCGAAGCGCTGCTGCTGGCTGTGCCGGACGACGCGCTGCCGGGCATCGTCGCCCAACTGATCGCGCTGCCGGGTCGCGATTGGACCGATTGTCTGGTCTTCCACAGCTCTGGCGCCCGAGATTCGTCGTTGCTCGCGCCGCTGGCCGAGCGCGGCGCGCTGACGATGAGCCTGCACCCGATGGCCTCGTTCGCCTCGGTCCCGACGACAACCGCCGGGCTGTCGCTCGTTGGGACGACGTTCGGGCTCGAGAGCGCCGACCCCGACGCGCTGGCGCTGGGCGAGAAGCTCGTCCACGATTTGGGTGGCCGCGTGCTCCACGTCCCGGCCCACGCCAAACCGCTCTACCATCTGGCCGGCGTCGTCGCGTCGAACTATCTGGTCACGTTGCTGCACTTGGCGACCGAGCTGCTCGCCGGTCTCGGGCTGCGTCAGACCGAGGCGTTAAAGGTCGTCCGGCCGCTGATCGAGGGGACGCTGGCGAACATCCAAGCGTTCGGCCCGACCGCCGCGCTGACCGGTCCCATCGCTCGCGGCGACAACGCCACCGTCGAGTTGCACCTGACCGAACTCCAGCGGCAGATGCCGCATCTGGTCCCGCTCTACGGCGCGCTGGCGATGGAAACCGTTCGGGTCGCCGTCCGCAAAGGGACGCTCTCGACTGAGGCGGCCGGTGGTCTGCTCGATCTGCTGGCCGGGGCGCTCGCTCGCGAGGCGGGTGTTGAACGCGACCCGCCGCCGGTTGCCGGGAGCGGCGCCTGATGCTCGTCGATTACCACTCGCACACCCGGCTCTGCAAACACGCCGAGGGCGACTCGGCCGATTACGTCGCCGCCGCCATCGCTCGCGGGTTGGACGAGTTCGGCCTCTGCGATCACAGCCCGATGCCTGGCGGATTCGACCCCGAGAGCCGGATGGAGCCGGAGCAGTTCGAGCCCGAGTTTCTGCCGATGGTTCGGGCGGCGCAAGATCGTTTTGGCGACCAGATCGCGCTCAAATTCGGGATTGAGGCCGATTTCGAGCCCGGCACCGAGACGTGGCTGGCCGATTTTCTCGCCCGGCATCCGTTCGATTACGTCATCGGCTCGGTCCACTTTCTCGGCAGTTGGGGCTTCGATCATCCCGGTTTCGTCCACCGCTTCGACGAGCGCCCGCTGGTCGATATCTACGCCGATTACTACGATGCCATCGCCCGCAGCGCCCGCAGCGGGCTGTTCGACATCATCGGTCACGCCGATTTGGTGAAAAAGTTCGGCCACCGGCTGCCGGACGACCAACGCGATCTGCACCGCGATCTGGTCAACGAGGCGATGCGCGCCGTCAAATCGGCCGATATGACGGTCGAGATCAACACCGCCGGACTGCGGAAACCGGTCGGCGAGATCTATCCGTCCGAGTTGGTGCTGACGCTCTGTCGCGACCTCGGCATCCCGCTGACGCTCGGCAGCGACGCGCACCGGCCAAGCGAGGTGGCGACCGACTTCGACCGGGCCGTGGCGCTGGTCGAACGCTTTGGCGGCGGCCAAATCGCGACCTTCACCGCCCGCGAGCGGACGATGGCGCCGGTCGGATGATCGCCGTTCACCACGTCAGGCAGACGGCGGGCGAGCGGGTGTTGCTCGACGACCTGTCGTTCACCGTCCCGCCCGGTCAGATTTGCGGCTACTTGGGACCGAATGGCGCGGGCAAGACGACGACGATTCGGCTGCTCTGCGGCCTGAGCCAACCGGTCGCCGGGACCGTTCAGGTCGCCGGGTTCGATGTCGGCCGCGATCCGCTCGAAGTCAAGCGCCGCGTCGGTTACGTCCCGGAAGCAGGCGCGTTGTATGAGAGTTTGACACCGGTCGAGTTCCTTGGGATCGTCGGCGGGCTGCATCGGGTGGTCGGTTTGGCCGAGCGGATCGACCGGTTGCTCGGCTTCTGGGGCATCGCCGACCGGGCGCACGGGCGCATGGCCGGGTTCTCCAAAGGGATGAAACAGAAGGTTGTGCTGTCGGCGGCGCTCTTGCACGATCCGGCGGTGCTGCTGCTCGACGAGCCGCTGGCCGGACTCGATGCTGGCGCGGTGCTGCTCTTGCGCGGCTTGCTGGTCGAACTGGCCCGTCGCGGTCGGACGATTTTTTACTGCTCGCACCTGCTCG
>JBBSVG010000092.1:0-7784 GCA_038233775.1 Bacteroidota bacterium
CGAGCCGGGCGGCGACCTCGACCCGACGAGCGGCAGCCGAACCTACTTCCACCAACTCGGGCTCCGCACGATGCGGTTCGACACGACCGTGACCCGGTTGGCCGATCCGAGCGGGAAGCTCGGGCCGCTTACACTCGGTCGCGACTGGATCGCGCTGCCCGAATACACCGCCGACCGGCCGACCGAGACGCTCGGCGTCGTCTTCGCTGGCTACGGCGCTTCGACGCTGCCCGGCGGCAGCGGTCACGACGATTACGACGGGATCGACGCGAAGGGCAAGCTCGTCGTCGTGCTCGGCGGCAAGGCGAGCGGGGCCGACTCGCTCCGCACGCCGATGGGCAATTTCGATCTCGGTCGAGCCGACACCAAATGGCTGCTGGCGGCTTTTCACGGCGCGGCTGGCGTCATGATCGTTCAGGACACGCAGGTCAGCGGCGACTGGCCGACAATTGCCCCGGTCGCCCTCGGCGTCTCGATGAAGGCCGCGAGCGACACGACCGATCCGATGGCCGCGTTGCCGCCATTGCCGCTCCTGTTCGCGTCAGAGGCGTTCGGCGCAAAGCTGCTCGCCGCCCTCGGCGCCCCGACCTCGGCGCTCGCCGACGCGAAGGCCGGTCGCCCGCTCGCCGCCCGCGAGTCCGATCTCAAGTTGACCGTTGGGTTGAAGCTTGTGCGCGGCACCGCCCAAACGGCCGATGTCGTCGGTTGGCTGCCGGGCGACGGCTCGACCGACGAGGTGATCGGGATGGGCGCGCACTTCGACCACAACGGTGTCGTCGGTGGACAGATCTACAACGGCGCCGACGATGACGGCTCGGGCACCGTGACCGTGCTCGACGTGGCGGAAGCGCTCGCCCGCGACCGTGCCGCTGGTCAGCCGACCAAGCGGTCGATCCTGATCGCATTCCACACCGGCGAGGAGAAAGGGCTGCTCGGGTCGGAATCGCTGGCCTCGCAGCCGGAGCGGACCCGGTTGGGCGCCATCGACCGGATGGCCGCGATGGTCAACATCGACATGGTCGGTCGCGAGGCGCCGGACTCGCTCTACACGGTCGGTTCGGCTCGACTCAGCACCGGGTTCGGCCGGTTGGTCGATGGGATCAACCTCGGGATGGGCGCGAACGGCCGCCCGCTGTTCGCCTTCAACCGAACCTACGACGCGCCGAACGACCCCGAGCACATCTACGAGCGGAGCGACCATTATTCCTACGCCAAGCGCGGCGTGCCCATCGTGTTTTTCACTGATGGAATGGGCGCCAACTGGCGGAAGAACAGCCCGGCCGACGATTATCACCGACCGACCGACGACGTGGACAAGATCGATTTCGCCAAGATGACTCGGGTCACTCGACTTGTGTACGCCGTCGTCCGCGAAGCAGCCGACCGTCCCGAGCGGCCGGTGGTCGATCATCCAGTTGCGCCCGAATCCGCCGAGTAACCCAACCGACCTCCACCCAACTGTTTTGCTTATGTGCGCTGTGTTTCGGCCGATCCGTCTCGCCTCGGTGCTGACTCTGGTTGGTGTGCTCTCGGCCGGTTGCGGCGACGACGGGACGAATCCCCCGGCCGAAGTGGACGGCGGCATCGTTACCGTCTGGCGGACGCCGCTCGACAGCATCGCGGACAATGTTGCGCTATCCGACCCAGCGACCGACGGCACACGGCTGTTCGTGCTCGCCGCCGGTGCCGTCCGGGCGTTCGACGGACCGACGGGCGCGGCGCTCTGGCGCACGCCAAGCACGTTGAATGGACCGGTCAACCTGATCGCCCTGAACGGCCGCGTGCTCTACGCCGGGGCCGAAGCGGTTTCGCTCGACGGCGCGACGGGCAACACGAACTGGCGCATCACCCTGCCGAATTCGTCTCTCGCCCGAAACGACGCCGACGCCGCCGCGCTCTATATCGGCAGCGACGACCACCGCGTCAGCGCCCGCAGCATCACCGACGGACACCTGCTCTGGACGACCGATGTCGGCTCAGACTGGGGCGACGACGGCTACATCAACGGCGTCGGCGTCTCGGGCGACACCGTGTACGCTGGCGCCGAACGGCTGCTCGACGGCCGAACGCACTCGGTTGGCTACACCGTCGCGCTCAACCGACAGACCGGCGCGCTCTTCTGGAAGACGGCCAACGGCGGCGGCGGCGACCGGCGCAGCATCTCGACGGCCCCGGTCGTGTCGGGCGGTATCGTCCTCGCAAGCGACGCGCGCAGCGATGCGCTGATCGGGTTGGACCGACTGACCGGGGTCGAGAAGTGGCGCATAACCGGTGGATCGAGCGAACCGCCGACCGTGCAGGGCGGCACCGCCTATGTCGGCAGCGCAACCGGAACCGTGCTTGCCATCGACCCGGCCACCGGCGCCCGACGCTGGAGCCGCAACTTGCCCGACGTCGTCACGAGCCTCGCACTCTGCAACGACCGAGTCATGGCGCTGACCCGCGCTCGCGGCCTGTCGGTGCTTAACCGCGCCGACGGGGCGCTGCTCGCAACGCTCTACGACCGGAACAAGAGCGCCGAGGGACCGAGCGCCGGTCTGGCCGTTTTCGCGCCCTTCGTCTTCACCTTCGGCGACAAGGCCGCCTACGGGCTGCGCTGTCCATAAGCGGTTCTCTCGTGCGAATTCTTCACACCGCCGACATCCACATCGGCTACGAAACCCACGGTCGGTTCGACCCGGCGACCGGGCTGAACACGAGGGTGCAGGACTTCATCCATGCGTTTCGGACGATGATCGCCGAATCGCTCGCCGCCGGGATCGATCTGGTCCTGTTCACCGGCGACGCCTACCGCACCGCCGACCCGACGCCGACGCAGCAACGCGAGTTTGCCCTCGCGCTCAAACCGGCGCTCGACGCTGGCGTTCCGGTCGTGATGATCATCGGCAACCACGACAACCCAGTCACGTTCGGCAAGGCGTCGAGCGTCGAGGTGTTCGGTTACTTCACCCCGCCGGAGTTGATGCACATCGTCCATCGGCCGACGAGGCTCGATCTGACGCTGAAAAACGGCGAATCGATCCAGCTCGTCTGCCTGCCGTGGCCGATCCGCTCGGTGCTGATGACCCGAGACGAGTATCGCGGGCTGACGGCTGGCGAGGTGACGAGAGAGATCGAACGGCGCTACGGCCAGTTCATCCGGGAAGAAGCGGCGCGGATCGATCCCGACCAGTTCGCCGTGCTGGCCGGTCACCTGTCCGTCACCGATGCGCGGTTCGCCGGGTCGGAGAAGACGGCGATGGTCGGCGGCGACCCGACGTTCATGGTCAGCCAACTCGCGTTGCCTGAGTTCGATTACGTCGCGCTCGGTCACATCCACGCGCACCAAAATCTCAATCCGAACGCGCAGCCGTCCGTCGTCTATCCCGGCTCCATCGAGCGGATCAACTTCGGCGAGTGGAAGGAACCGAAAGGCTACGTCCTGCTCGATCTGACTAAAGACGAAACCGGCCACAAGCGGGTCGATTGGCGGTTTCATCCGACCCCGGCCCGCCGCTTCGTCGAGATCGAGGTCGATCTGCGCCGGGCGCTCGACCCGACGGCCGAGCTGATTGAGGCGATCCGGCAACACGATCTGGCGGCATCGACGGTCAAGGTCGTCTATGACATCGACGACGCCCAAGTGCCCGCGCTGAACCTGCGGCTCGTGCGCGAGGCGCTGGCCGGGGCGCACCACATCGCGGCGATTCAACGGGCGAAACGGGTGATCGAGCGACCGAGCCGGTCGAGCGAGCTGACCGTGTCGATGTCCACCCGCGATGCACTCGAAGCCTATTTGGGCGTCAACCGCGAGTTGCTGCCGATGAAAGAAAAACTCCTCGCCGCCGCCCTCGCCCTGGAAGCCGAGTTGAAGCAAGCGGACAAGCTGGGGGCAGACGAGACCACAGAATGAGCTGCGGAAACGATGAATGATGGCAGAGAATTGCGAATTGCTGATCGCGGATTGATGAACCGGCGGCGCGGCGCTGTTTCTGGTCGCCGATCTTGAACATCGGCGTGTATCAGCCGTTTGATCTTTCGTTGCAACCGTCGCCGCTCGGGCGTAAGTTTGCGCGTCCTGCTGTGCTTCTTCTCCCTCTGTTGAGGTTTCCCGTGCCCGTCGGTTCGCCCGCTTTTCGTCGCCTCGCCCTGCCGTTTCTGCTCGCCATCGTCCCCGGCTGTCAGTGCGGCGCACCGGAGCCAACCGGTCCGCCGCCGGTTCAGTCGTCACCCGAGCCCCCGGTGCCGACCGACGGCTACACGGTCGTCAACCGGTTCCCGCACGACACGACGGCGTACACCGAGGGGCTTGAGTTCCACAACGGCTTGCTCTACGAGAGCACCGGCAAGAACGGCAGCTCGGACATCCGCCAAGTGACGCTGACGACCGGAAAAATCGTCAGGCAATTGGGCCTGTCGAGCGACTATTTCGGCGAAGGCATCACCGTTTTCGGCGGCACGCTGCACCATCTGACGTGGCAGACGTACATCGGCTTCACCTACGATCCGGTCGATTTCCGCCCGATTGGCTCGTTCCGCTACACCGGCGAAGGCTGGGGGATGACCCACGACAGCCTCTCGCTGATCATGAGCAATGGGACGAACCGCTTGCAGTATTTGGACCCCGAGACGCACCGGCCGACGCGCACGCTCTACGTCACGGCCGCTGGTCAACCGGTGCCGTACCTCAACGAGTTGGAGTATATCGACGGGCAGATCTACGCCAACGTTTGGCAATCCGACCGAATCGCCCGGATCGATCCGGCGACCGGCCGCGTCGTCCGCTGGCTCAATCTCGCCGGGTTGCTGCCGGGCTCGGGCACCCGAGCGAGCACCGCAACCGCGCCCGAGGTGCTCAACGGAATCGCCTACGACCGGGCGACCAAGCGGTTATTCGTGACCGGGAAATACTGGCCGACGCTGTTCGAGATTCGGATTCAGCCTGACACGACCACCCTCGCCGCGACCCGACCATGACGACCGCAAAGCCGTTTCAGGAGTGGATCGAGCTGCGCTTCGAGTTGCCCGCCGCCGCGTTCGACGACTTGATCGAGCGGTTGACGGACCTCGGCTTCACCGGCTTCGTCGAGCAGGACCGGATGACGCGGGCGGTTGAATCGACCGACGAGCAGCTTGAACCGGTCATCCCAACCGACGACGACGTGCCCGACTCGCTGCTCGCCTATCTCCCGGCCGACAGTTTCACTGACGAGCTGCGAAAGTCGGTTGAACGGGTGGCCGACGATTTTGAGGCCGAAGGGTTCACCGAGCGCCGCTTCGTCGAGGAGGATTGGAACGCGTCGTGGGAGGCGACCGTCCGGCCGGTCGAGATCGGCGAGCGGTTGGTCATCGCGCCGTCGTGGCATCCGTACAGAGGCAGCGGCCGAATCGCCATCGAGATCGACCCAAAAATGGCCTTCGGCACCGGCTACCACGAGACGACGCGGCTCGTCATGCGTCACCTTGAGCAGCTTGTGCGGCCCGGTCAGCGGGTGCTCGATGTCGGCGCCGGAACCGGCGTGCTCGCCATCGCGGCGCTGAAACTCGGCGCAGCGACGGCCGTCGGGACCGACAACGACGGCTGGGCGCTGGACAACGCACGCGAAAACGCTGCCCGCAACGGCGTCGCCGACCGGTTCGAGGTCTCCGGCGCCGAGCTAAACACGTTGCCCGCTGCCGGATTCGACCTCGTGCTGGCGAACATCCAGCGCGACGTGCTGCTTGGGATGATGCCCGACCTGCGCGCCCGGCTCGCGCCCGACGCGACGCTCGTCCTCTCCGGTCTGCTCGCCGGACAGCGCGACGATCTGGTCCGCTCGCTCACCGACAACGGCCTGACGCTCGCCGCCCACTCGGCCGAAGGCGACTGGATCGCCCTCGTCGCCCGCTGACGGCGGCGGGTGAACGAAGTCGGCTGCCCGTTCGTATCTTACCCGGCCCCGCCGTCCTTTTTCTTTCTTGCCTGGACTCGCCCCGGTGCCCTGGCCCTCCGACGCCCCTGCCGACGTGCTCGTCGAGCTGCTCCACCCGATCAAGGAGCGCGCGTACGACCTGCTCCGCCTGCAGCCCGACGACCGCGTGCTCGATGTCGGCTGCGGCGCGGCCGTCGATACGCTGCCGCTGGCGGCGACGGTCGGGTCGAGCGGCAGCGTGGTCGGGCTCGATATTGACCGCGCCGTCGTCGCCGAGGCCGATGCTCGGGTTCGGGCCGCTGGCTTCACCGGGCTGGTCACGCACCGACACGGTGACGCACTGAAGCTGCCGTTCGCCGACGATTCGTTCGACGCCGGTCGCTGCGACATGGTCCTCTCGCACCTGACCGATCCGGCCCGAGCGCTGTCCGAACTGAGCCGCGTCGTCAGGCCCGGCGGCTGGATCGTCGCCATCGATCTCGACCTGAGCACCGCCAGCCGCGACACGACCGAGGTCGAGGCCGAGTGGCGTTTGCGCCGGGCGGCGGCCGACCGACTCCCCCACGGCTACGCAGGCCGACAGGTGGGCGGCTGGCTCCGGTCCATCGGACTGGAGGAGATCGAACTCCACCCGATCACGCTCGCCCTGTCCGACGCGGCGCTGTGGGACGCGCTGCTCGGGATCGAGGCCGTCGAACGGAGCGCTCAGGCATCGGGCCGCATGGCCCCCGACGCGCTTCGTCGGCTCAACGCGGACATCGACCGCCGCATCGCTTTTGGCACCTTCCTCGGCTACCTGACCCTGACGCTCGCCGCCGGCCGCGTCCCCGCGCCTTTCTGATCTGATAGTCTGGCCGGCACGCCGCTCCCGCTTTCGACGGTGATCGTTCCCGGCTCTCCGTCGGTTTTTTTCGCACAATCCCCATAGATCCAACGGCTTGGCCGCTTCTGCTCGTGCTCGGCACTTGGTTTGTATTTAACCGGCCAGTCAGTTAATTAACCCAGATCGCCCCATGCAAGCTGCGACCAACCGCTGGGAACGTCGGCCGGACGAGCGTCCGCAGGAACTGCTCGACGCGGCGCTCGGTGTTTTCGCCACGCGCGGCTACCGGGCGACGAAGCTCGACGAGATCGCGGAAGCCGCTGGCGTCTCGAAAGGGACGATCTATTACTACTTCGACTCGAAGGCCGATCTGCTGGTCCAGTCGCTCCGGTCGAAAGTCCAAGCGGCGCTGGGTCAGGTCGAGGCGGAGTTGGCGAAACATCCCGACGCCACGGCCGAGGCGCGGATTCGGCTCGCGCTGCAAACCGGCTGGTCGCGCTGGTCGAAGCCGGAGTTCGGGCAGATCTACCGACTGCTCATCGGCGAGGTGGCCGGTGAGTTTCCCGACGTGCTCGAATCGTGGATCAAGGAAGGGCCGGTGCGGGCGTGGCATCTGCTGGCTCGGCTGATCGCGGAAGGGCAAGCGTCCGGCGAGTTCAGTTCGACCGTCGCGCCGCTGACGGCCGCCCGGCTGATGATCTCCGGGTTGATGCACCAAGCGCTGCTGCTGATTCATCTGCGCTGCGAATCGACAGAAGGTTGTGACCCGAGTCAGATGATCGAGCCAGCCATCGACTTTCTCATCGGCGGGCTGCACGTCCCCGCCGCTTCACCCCAAGCCAACCCGTTGTGATCGCTCCTCTTGCTGCTCTTCTCGTGATGCTGACTTCGCCCGCGCCGACGCCAGCGGACACGCTCCGGCTCTCGCTTCGGGACGCCGTCGCGCTGGCCCGGTCGGGCGCGCCGACCGTCGCCGGGGCCGAGGCTCGATTGGACGAAGCTCGGGCGCGGACCCGTGAGGCCCGCTCGGCGCTGTTGCCGCAGTTGGGCGCGACGGCGGCGGAGATCGA
>JBBSVG010000093.1:0-7745 GCA_038233775.1 Bacteroidota bacterium
CGTCGCCGCGACCGCCCAGAGCGGCCAGCGGACGGGTTTCGGTCGCCGACCGGTCAGTCCGGCCTGAATCCGGTCGTGCAATCCGGCGGGGATCGGCACCGCCTGCATCTGCCGGGCAACCGCTTGGTCGAACGCACGCAGGTGCGGCATCGCGGCGCTGCACGAGGGGCAACGGGCGACGTGTTCGAGCGCGTCGCGGAAGGTCGGGTCGGTCGCGTCCGCCCCGTTGGGTCGGTACGCAGCCAGCATGAAACGGGCACGGGCGCAAGTCATCGGCGCGTCGGGGCGGTCGTCTGAAGTCCACATGGGCATCGGGGTCACAGAGATCGGAAACGCGTGCTCAAAACAGGTCAGGCTGAACCGGCGCCGGGCCGGGGAACGATCCGAAGCGGCGACGCCGGTCGCGCAGCAGCGGCGAGCTGTCGCCGGAGGTGCCCTTTCGCCCGAGCCAGCCGCGACATGACGGTGCCGATGGGGATCTCCAGCGTGTCGGCGATGGCTTGGTACGACAGATCCTCGAAGTAGAACAGCACCAGCGGCAGGCGAAACCGCTCGTCCAGCGACGAAAGAGCGGCCTGCAACGCTTCCTCCGTGATCTCCGGCGGCTCATCGGCCATCGGTTCGACCAGTTCGTCGGCCAGATCGTCGGCGTCGGTGAAGTGGATATGCTGCATCCGACGGCGCGACTGGAGGAACAGGTTACGCAGGATGCGGATCAACCACGGTCGCGCCCGGTCGGGGTCGCGCAGTTGCTTCAGTTGCGTCTGGGCGATGAAAAACGTCTCCTGCGTCAGGTCCGCCGCCTCGGCTGCCGACCCGGCCAACCGGTAGGCGTAGCGATAGAGCACCTCGTAGTGCGCCGAAGCGAGTCGCCCGATGTCGGGCTGGGGCCGGAGTAGCGACAGCATGGCGGAATCTGGGCGAGCGGGGAGCGGGCTTACGGAAATAAGATGCAGCAGCGGGCGATTATTCCCTGCGGTTGAACCCGTCGGACCCGTCGGGGTGTTAGCTGGAAACGAAAAAGCCGCCTTCCGGTTGGGGAAGGCGGCTTCGGTGCCCAGGAGGAGACTCGAACTCCCATGTGCTATCGCACACCACCCCCTCAAGATGGCGCGTCTACCAGTTTCGCCACCTGGGCAAGAGACGCTTGCAACACGACCCGGCGCATAACACCGGTGAGGGACGGCAAAGATACGCCCCGGCCGACGCCGACGCAACCCCTTGTTCACAATTCTGGAATCCCGCGATGAGTCTCTACCGCGTGCAGCCGCCGCAAGGCCCAGCCTTTTATTTCGCCTCGTACACCGACGCCGCGCACTACGTCGATCAGGTCAACGGGTTGTACGATCTGGACTTGGACGAGGACCAGATCGAGGAGATCGAGTCACTCGACTTGGTCGAGATCGAGCAGCGGCTACGCGACGGCGAGACGGTGCTGGTGGACCAAGAACCGGAGGCGGCCGAGTTCCTCGTTCAGTAACTCGGCCGTCGGGGGTTGCAGGTGGACCTCCGCAGGGCGGAAACCGCCGAAGCGCTGTTCGAACTCGTCGCCGCCGGTGACGCCTACTTGTAGCGGACGAGCGAGACAAGCGCCATGCGGCGGGCGTCAATCGGACTGGCCGGGGCGCCGGGCTCGATGACGATGATGGCGTTGGCGCCGCGCTTCCCGGCTTCCTTGCGCGCCCGGCGGAGCAGATTGTCGTCGGGCGTGTCGCGCGAACCGGTCACGCGCAGCTCGCCGAGCACGTCGTAGGGACGCTGCGGGCTCCCGCCCGTCGGGATGACGACCACCGTCGCCGGATCGACCTTGCCGACGTTCGGGGTCGGCCTCAACTCCAGATAGTTGACGTCCATCGACGAGCAACTCGTCAGCGTGCCGGCCAGCAGCAGCGGCAGAACCAGAGCCCGGAAGGCGGAGACAGGTGACGGCAGGCGCATGGGAGAACCTTTCGACGGTGGGGAATCGGCGGAAAAAGCGGCTCGGGCCGAGGGAGACGAACGGGCCGACCGCAGGAACGCTGTTCTAACGCCGACTGTCCCGCCGTCGTGCCGCGATGCAGTCGGTCTGTGTCAATAAAAGCGGGGTCGGGGGCGCCAACCGGCACACCCCCGACCCCGTTCTCCTTGTTTCGGTCAGCGACCGGTCAGCGCCACGCCTTGAAGACGGCCTTCGTCGGCCCGTCGGCGTTGCGCGTAACGATGGCCTTGAACTGCTGCCCCTCGTCGGCGCCGGGGTAGCCGACTTTCTCGCACGGGATCGTCTTGCCGTCGGTCGTGGTGACCGAGACCTTGCGACCCGACCCAGTCGAGGTGACGATCTCGACGGCCGAGACCATCTGCGCCAGCTTCTCCTTGTACTCGGTGTCCTTCTGAGTCGAGTGCGCCATCTGCTTGAGCAGCCGCTTGGTCTCGGCCTCGCGACGAATCCGCTCCGGCTCGCTCTCCTTCGGCTCGCGCATCATCGGCGACATGCCGCGCGGTCCGCCGGGTCCGCCGGGACCACGTGAGCCTCCCCGGTCGCCACCCGGCCGGCCGCCACCAGAGCCGCCACCACCGGGTCCGCCGCGATAACCGCCGCGACCGGTGTCGGTCGTCTTGACCTCGGGTGCGTTCGCGGCTGCCTCAGCGGCCTCCTCTGGCGTGACCGGCTCGATGGTCGTCTCGACCGCCTCACCTTCCGCCGTCGGCGCCGAGCGGCGCGGGCGCTGCGGACGCTGCGGCTCGCCCGCAGGCAAGCTGCCAGCCTGACCGGCGGCACCCTCGGCCGTTGCGGTCAGCGGGCCGGAACCGCCCGGTGCGGCCGAGTCGGCCACCACCTGATCGGCAATCTGGGCCGTTTCGCCGTCCGGCGTCGTCGTGTCGTTGGCCGCCGCTGCCGGGGCCGTGGTGCCGTCCGCAATGGTCGGCGTCTCGGCCGCAGCCGTTTCGGCCGGAGCGGCCGTTGCCTCGGGCGCAGCGGTGTCGGCGGTCGGCTCGGTTGCCTTCGGCTCGTCGCCGGAAACGCGGCTGGTGACGGCCTCGACGACCTCGCCGACGGTCTCGCGGGCCGATTCGACCGCGTGGCCGACCGTCTCGCTGACGGACTCAACCACTTCCGAGACGGTTTCGCGGGCCGAAGCGACGAAGCCGCTGGCGGCAACGGCATCGGTCGCCTCGCCGACCCGAGCGGTGACGGCGTCCGTCGCCTCGCCCACCCGAGCTGTAACGACCTCGGCGACCTCGCCGACGGTTTCGCGAGCGGCAGAAACCGCTTCACCAACCGTTTCGCGTGCGGCAGCAACCGCTTCGCCGACAACGCCCGACACCGCTTCGGCGGCGTGGCTGACGGCCTCGGTCAGGCTGTCGAGCAGCCCTTTCTTCTCGGTCGGAGCGGTTGCGCTCTCGGTCGGGGTGCCCTCGGTCGGGCCGGTCGTCTCGTCCGAGGCTGATCCGGCGCCCGTCGTGGGCTGCTCTTCTACTGGCTCCTGCGCCATCGCGTCTCTCCACTAAGCTGAACAGTGAACGTCGAGTCCGGCCACGTAAATGACCGGGCATGAAACCTACGCTACCGGATGAAAACAAAAAGCGCCCAAACCGTGCCCGACGGGCAGTTGATTTGGGCGCTTGGTGCATCCATGGATGCGGATCGGACGGGACTCGAACCCGCGACCTCCGCCGTGACAGGGCGGCATTCTAACCAACTGAACTACCGATCCAGGTCGCCCCCGGCCGAGCGTTGTTCTCGTCGGGGAGGGCAAAGATAGGGCACGCACCCCGACCGTGTCAAGCGTCGCCGTAAAATCAGCCGACCGTCGGACGATTTTTGTCTCGATGCAACAGCGCCCACGGCATCAGCCCGAGGTAGCCGACGACGAGCAGGATCGGCGCGATGTCGAGCGCGATCACCCCATCGACCTCGTTCTCGATCCGCATCATCGTGAACGCAACGACGATCACGGCGACGGCGGCGCCCATCAGCAGGTAGTTCGTCCGGCCAAGCGGCAGCACCGCCGGGGCGGGCTTGACCAACCGGCGGCGCGTCTCGGTCGGCGCGACGGCGGCGGCGGCCGCACCGGGTCGCGGCCGGGCCTCGCGGTTGACGACCGGGCCGACGCCGGTCCGCACACTCGCCTTCCGGTCGCGCCGGGCCGTCACCTCGTTTGCCATCGCCTTCTCTCCCCTTGTGAACGTGGATGCGGCTTCGGCGCCGCAGCAAAGATCGTGCAGCCTCAGCCGCCGGTCAAGCACTGATAGAGCGCATCGACCTGCCTCTCGAGTTCGGCAACCGGGCCGCTGTTGGTCAGCACATACGTTGCCCGGCTGAGTGCGGTCTCGGGCGGCAGTTGGGCAGCCATCCGGCGGCGAACGGCCTCGGCGGTCGCGCCGTCTCGCTGCCTGACGCGCTCGATCCGCGCTTGGTCGCCGGCCGTCACGACGATCACGCCGGCCGTCAACAGCGGCAGCAAACCGCCGGATTCGAAGATCAACGCGGCCTCGACGACGACCAGCGGCGCGGCGGTTTCGGCCCGAATCGTCCGCTCGACGGCAGCGTGGACGCGGGGGTGAATCAGCGCGTTCAGCCGCAACCGGGCCGCATCGTCGGCGAAAATGACGCGGGCGACGGCGGCGCGGTCGAGCGTGCCGTCGGGGAAATACGCCTCCGGGCCGACGATCTCGATTGCACCGCGACGCACGTCGTCGTCGGTCAGATAAAGCGAGCGAGCCAACTCGTCGGCGTTGACGGTGCGGGCGCCGAGAGCGGCGAAGCGGTGCAGCGCGGTCGTCTTGCCGCTGCCGATTCCACCGGTCAGCCCGACCACCGGCGGCGCCATCAGAAGATCAGCCCAAAACCGACGGCGTGCTGGATCGTCCGCAGATCGAGCCGGTCGCCGGTCAGGTTCCACTGCTGCCAACTGAACCGGTAGTTGAGCGCGAGCCCGGCGCGAGCCGGAAACAGCCGCAGCCAGACATCGCCCGTTTGCGTCAGCCGCGTCCCGTTGATTCGGGCGCCGTCGCTCTGCGTCGCGTAGCCCAACCCGGCCAGATAGCGCAGTTCGAGCGTCGGTTGCTTGTTCCGGCTGATCGTCGTCTGCAACCCGATCCCGCCGCCGACGCTCGAAGCGCTGAATCGGTCCTCTTGTCGCGGCAACGAATCGGGCGAGATGATCTGAAACTCGGTCTGTAGCTCGACCGGGACCGACACCCATCTGGAGACCGGGATCGCGCCGCCGAAGGTGCCCGCCAGCGTCGTCAGTTCGTAGCGACCGTTTGGGGCGGTGTCGAAGGCGCCGTAACCGGCCGACACGTCGAGTCCCCCGGACCGGAACCGCGCCCAGAACGACGGACCGGCCACGTCGAGCAGCTGCTTCGTCGAGCCGACCGGGGCGACGCGAGGGGTGAAATTGCTCTGCAACAGGCCGAAGATGATGTGCCGCGCCGGCAGCGGCCGGTTGGCGTCAGCGTCGTAGGAAAACATCTGCCCGGCGGCCGGTCGGGCAAAAGCCAACAGTCCGACGAGCAGCAGCGGCGCCGATTTAGGAAAGGCCATAGTAGCGGCGGGTTTCGTCCCGCAGCGTGCGAAAGCGGGCGTAGTGAACGTACAGATTGAGCACTGTGGCGCTGACCGTCACAACGGCCGTCACGCTCCGAGCCAGCCGCCGGATCAGCCCGCCGACGGCCGCGCGACCGCCGCGACTGAGTGCGCTCTGCTCAAGCCGACCGAGATCGCGGCAGATCGACTTCAGCCCATAGACCCGGTCGAGCACGCGCAAAACGTCGTGGACGACCTGCTCGGCCGTCACGCCGGATTGCCGCAGGACGGCGGCTTTGGTGATGAGGAGGATCTGCGCCTCGAGCAGCGAGCCGACTTTGTGCTGCTCGAGCTGCGGACTGAACAGCAGCGGGAAGATCGGGACGATCTCGACCGTCGCCCCGCCGATCTCGACGGCGATCAGTTTCCGCATCAGCGGCCCGTAGAGCCGGTCGAACAGCGCTTCTTCGTCGTCGGTCGGGTGCGCCCGGCGCAGCTCGGCGATCTCGCGCTCGACGCCGGGAAGCCGCTCGCCGATGAACGCCGTCATCTCGGCCTCGAACCCGGTTTTGGTGAACCGCGTCGGCAGGACGTGTCGCGGGTTGATCCCGCCGACCGCGTCGCGCAACGCGGCCAGCCCGCGACGGGGCAGGCTCGCAACCGACTCATCGCTCGTCGGCTCGGTCGGACGGACAGCAACAGGGGCATCGGGCATGATGGAGGGCGATTCGGGACGACGCGGTTCGGTTCGCTGCAAGATAACACGACCGAACAACCATCGGTCGCCGCGATCCGTCCCCGGCACCGTCGGCCCGCCGCCCGGTGTTGCCAGCCGACGGGCTTTTTCACCAACCAGGGGGAACCGATGGAACTGAGCGGAAAAGTGGCGCTGGTGACGGGCGGCGGAACCGGCATCGGTCGGGCAGCGGCGGTCCGGCTGGCGAAAGCTGGAGCGAAGGTCGCCGTGCTGGCGCGGACCGAATCGGACCTCGAAACCACGGTCAAGCAGATCGAAGCGGCCGGCAGCGACGGGCTGGTCGTCGTGGCCGATGTGTCGAAAGCCGACCAAATGAAACGCGCCGTCGAGCAGACAATCGAGCGGTTCGGTCGGCTCGATATCGTCGTCGCCAACGCGGGGATCAACGGCGTCTGGGCGCCGATTGAGGAGATCGAGCCGGACGAGTGGGACCAAACGGTTGCGGTCAACCTGCGCGGGACGTACCTCGCGGTCCACTTCGCCGCGCCGGAGTTGAAAAAACACGGCGGCGCCATCGTCGTCACGGCCTCGGTCAACGGGACGCGGATCTTCTCCAACGCCGGGGCGACGGCTTACGCGACGACCAAAGCCGGGCAGGTCGCTTTTGCCAAGATGCTGGCCGTCGAGTTGGCAAAATTCAAGGTTCGGGTCAACGTCGTCTGTCCGGGCGCGATCACGACCGAGATCGAAGAAAGCGTCGAGAAGCGCGATGTGGACGAGATCGCGGTGCCGGTCGAGTATCCCGAGGGCAAGATCCCGCTCACCGGCGGTAAGCCGGGCAAGGCCGAGCAGGTGGCCGACCTGATCCATTTTCTGGTCTCGGACGCGAGCAGCCACATCACCGGAACCGAGGTCTGGATCGACGGCGCCGAGTCGCTGGTGCAGGGGTGACGACGGGCGAGCCGGTTCACCTGCCGTTCGGGCCGCTTGTTCGGGCAACGTTCATCGAACGCCCGGTTCAGTTTGTCGTGCTGGCGAAACTCGAGTCGGGCGAGATCGTCCGGGCGCATCTGGCGGACCGGGGTCGGCTGATCGGCTTGCTCGTGCCGGGCCGCCGACTCCACCTTGTCGAGCGGCCCGAGCCCGGTCGCCGAACCCGGTTTCAGACGGTCGCTGCGGTCGGCGACGGCGGACAGTTGGTGTCGCTCGACACGCACTTGCCGAACCGGTTGATTTATTTGGCGCTGCAACAGCACGCGATCCCGGCGCTGGCCGGCTACGACACGCTTCGCCGCGAGGTCACGCTCGGCGATTCGCGCTTCGATTTCCGGCTGACGGGCGGCGGCGACGGGCGACCGTGCGTGGTCGAGGTCAAATCCGTCGGCGACCTGAACGATGGCGTCGGGTCGTTCCCCGATGCGCCGACCACACGCGGCGTGCGGCATCTGCTCGGATTGATGGCGCTGGCCCGGTCGGGCAGCCGGGCGGTGGTGCTGTTCGTCGTTCAGGGCGAACCGGCCGTGCGGGTCGTGCCGAACG
>JBBSVG010000094.1:0-7727 GCA_038233775.1 Bacteroidota bacterium
AATCTTTCATCAGAAATGACAGATCTCAAGTGCGAATCGAAATCTTGAGAAACGATTGATTCAGTCCGACAAGCTCAATCAAATGTCTCAGCTCACTACACATTGCCTGTGCATTGAGATATGTATGGACGAAGAGTGGGCCTTTGTCGGTGTCCGCCTTCTTAAAAGCCCGCATCGCTTCACCATCGGGATGGCTGGGTTTATTGTTTAAGAAGATCCTTTTTCCCCGTGCATGGCTGTAAGGCAATTGAGGAAGCCTTTGCATCTTTGCCAGTTTCAGCACAACCTGACGTGCCAGTTCTGCCCATTGATTTAGGCTGATCTCCTCTCCATCCTCGAATCGGATTCGGTCTGGCTTCTGCCCGATCAGCAAGCCTAATTTCTCGAGTTCGCTCATCGTGCGGAAACGAGAAGGAGCATCCATAGCCGTCAAGTTGTGAGCTTGCTCGCTAACCGTAGAAATCGAATGCTGTTGTACTACGGGCTGTTCAATTTGGAGGAAGGATGACTCTTTCTGAAGTAACCGATCCATCACTTGATCGAGCCATTCCGAGCTAAAGCTCAGATCAAGTTGCTGGCGAATCATCTGGAGTAAATTATTCCTCAGATTAGAGTTGTGTTCGCTTAACTGATTGTATACGAATTGATGTGCTTGATTTTCCTGCCAGTAGCGGGTCAGTGCATCGGTTTGCATCGACTCGCGGGAGAGCAGGGCGAGCCGTTCGACGGCGTCGGGCTCGTTGAACAGGTCGTCGATCCGCAGCACGAGCTTGTCGGGCAACGCTACCTGTCGATGCGCGAGGTAGAAATGCCACGTTCGGCCGTTGGTCAAGACCGCCCACGAGGCGCCCTGATTGTTCGCATAATTGACCGCCTGCGCCGCCTCGCCGTGCTGGAGCTTCAGCCCGAGTCTTTTAGCTTCGAGGAACCATTGGTGCGGCGAGGCAGGCATCAGCGTGTAGTCGGGGAAGCCCGAGCCGTGCGTATCGTAGCCGCGCTTCTGGAGCTGAGAGGAGGTGCGGTATCCGAGCGTCTTTAGCAGCGGATCGAGGATGACGAACTCGGTCTGCGCCTCGTTGAGCGTGTTGCCGGCGGCGGTGGCTTCGTCGAGATCGGTGCGAATCTCGTCCAGTTTGGCGCGGAGGGCGGCGAGCAGCGGGGCGTCAGGCATCGGCGATAGCGGTTGGGGAGGCGGTGAGGCGTTGGCCGGTCGGGCAGAGGTCGAGCACGGCGCAGCGGGGGCAGGCGGGACGGCTAAAATAGCAACACCGTTGGCCGTGGAGCATCAGCACCTCGTGATGGTCGTAAATCTGCTGCGCGTCCCAGTCCGGCGGCAGGAGCGCCTCGAGCAGCGCGTGGCTCGGGCCGACGGCGATGGTCGCGTCGATCAGGCCCAATCGGCTCGCGACCCGGTGATGGTGCGAATCGACCGGCAGCGCGGGTCGGCGCAGTCGGCTGAACAGCAGCGTCGCCGCGCTCGTCTTGGGTCCGACGCCGGGCAGCGATTCGAGCCACGACCGCGCCTCGGGCACCGGAATCTCGGCCAGAAAGTCGAGCGACAGGTCGCCGTCGCGGCGCTCCCCAATGCCACGCAGCACGGCTTGGAGTCGCGGCGCCTTCTGCTCCGGCCACGTACACGGCGCGATGGCGTGCTCGACGGCGTCGGTTGGCGCGTCGCGGACGGCTGTCCAGTCGGGAAAAGCGGCGCGAAGCTGCCGGAAGGCGCGGCCCGAATCGGCGTTCTTCGTCCGGTGCGAGAGAAGGGCGCTGACGAGTTCGCTTAACGGGTCTATGTCGTGGAAAAACGGGATCGGGCAACCGTAAAGGTCGCAGAGTCGGGCGTGGACGGTCAGCGCCAGCGCCCGACGGTCGGCCGAGATCACGAGCGCGGGATCTGGAGTTCGTGCTCGTCGAGCTTGCGGTAGAGCGACGAGAGCCCGATCCCGAGCGCGACGGCCGACGCTTCCTTGTCGCCGCCCAGCCGACGCATGACGGTCTCAAGGTGCCGTTTTTCGAACTGCTTGATCGCCTCGCGCAGATCGTCCGGCACGCCGACCGGGGCCGAGCCGCCGGAACCGGCCGGTCGCAGATTCGGCGGCAGGTCGGCGACCGTCAGCATCGGGCCGGAGGAGAAGATCATCGCCCGCTCGATGGCGTTCTCGAGCTCGCGGACCGAGCCTTTCCAGTCGTGCGCCGAGAGCAGCCGCAACGCCTCGGGCGCGATGCCCTGCATCTGCCGACCCATGTCGGCGTTGAACCGGTCGATGAAGAACGCGACCAGATCGGGGATGTCCTCGCGCCGGTCGTTCAGCGCCGGCAGCGAGATGTGGACGACGTTCAGCCGATAATACAGATCCTCGCGGAAGCGGCCGGCCTCGACCTCGCGCTCCAGATCCTTGTTCGTCGCCGCGATGATCCGGGCGTCGGTCTTGATCGGCCGGGTGCCGCCGACCGGAATCACCTCACGCTCCTCAATCGCCCGCAGCAGCTTGACTTGCAGGTTGAGCGGGATCTCGCCGACCTCGTCCAAGAACAGCGAGCCGCCGTCGGCGAGGGTGAAGAAGCCGGAGCGGTCGGCCTGCGCGCCGGTGAACGCGCCTTTCTTGTGGCCGAACAGCTCGCTCTCGAACAGCGATTCGGGGATCGCGCCGCAGTTGAGCGCGACGAATCGGCCTTTCGCCCGGTCCGAGCCGTAGTGGATCGCCCGTGCGATCAGTTCCTTGCCGGTGCCGCTCTTGCCGGTAATCAGCACCGTTCCCCGGCTCCGCGCGACGCGGTTGACCAGCCGGAACACCTCCTGCATCGGCGCCGACGCGCCCACCATGTGGTCGAACCCGTACTGCCGGGCGACCTCCTGCTTCAGCGTCTGGACCTCCTCGATCACCGCCCGCTGCGCCTCGAGCCGCTCGAGCCGGACGAGCAATTCGTCGAAGTTGATCGGCTTGATCAGGTAATCGTGGACCCCAGCGCGGAGCGCCTTGATCGCCGTTTCGAGCGAGGCGTAGGCGGTCATGATGATGACCGTCGGCGTCGGTTTGAGCTGGGCGACCCGCTCGATCAGCTCGACGCCGTCCATGCGCGGCATCCGAATGTCCGTCACGACGACATCGAACGCCTCGCCCTGGTCGATGGCCGCTTCCAGCCGCTGCATCGCTTGGGCACCGTCGCCAGCGCCCTCGGCGACGTGACCTTCCTCGGAGAGCACTTCCACGACCGACTCGCGCAGCGTCTGCTCGTCATCGACCACCAGAATCCGGAACGCCATAATCAAAATCCTTGCAAGTTCAGCGACGGAGCCGCATCGAGTTCATGTCGCGCACGGTCCGCTCGTCGGCCGCGATGCCTTGGAAAGCGAGGTAGCTCAGGATAATCGGAATCAGGACGAAGAAGAAGCCGATATAGAGCCCGCTGCTGATGAAAACGCCCTCGAGCTGCTGGCTGGTGCCGATGAACGGCAGATTCAGCGCTGGCCGCTGGGTGTTAAACTGGTTGACGGCGAGTTGCACCGCCAAAAACATCATTGCGGCGACGATGATCGTCGCGACGAACGACCCGAGGGCGAGCTTGCGCTGCTTGGGCCGGTCGCGGTAGTACAGGCTGGCGACGAACAGCAGCAGCGCCGTCAGGCCGGTGGCGATGGGCAGCGGGGCGAAGCCGCTCACGCGGGGCACATACGCAGTGGGCGCGTCGGCGTCCGGTGCCGTCGGACCGAGCACCGTGTACGACAACTCGACCGGCGCCGCGTTGAGCGCGCCCTGATAGGTAAAGTGCCAGATCGGGACGAAGAACGTCGCCAGCAGCAGCACGGCGGCGAGGATCAGGAAAAGCGATTGGGGTCGGAAGAACATGGTGGGAATTGAGGATGGATGAGTGAGGATCGATGAATGGACGCGATCATCAATCCGCAATCCGCATTCATCAATAGGTGTCAGGTGGGCAGCAGGACGGTAAACGTCGCGCCGCGCCCCAGCGTGCTCTGAACGGTCAGTTGCCCGGCGAACGACTCGACGATCCCGTACGAGACGGCCAGCCCGAGTCCGGTGCCGCGCCCGACCTCTTTGGTGGTGAAGAACGGCTCGAACAGCTTATCCAAATGCTCCGGCGCGATGCCGGGTCCGCTGTCGCTGAACGCAACGGCCAAGTGGTCGCCCTGCCGCTCGGTCCTGACGGCGAGCCAACCGCCGGTTCCGCCCGACTCGGTCAGCGCATCGACGGCGTTGACGAGAATGTTGACGAACACTTGGTAGAGTTGGTCGGGGACGACCGAGACGAGCGGCAGATCGAGGTCGAGCTCGAGCGGAAACTCGATGCCCTTGGCCCGTTGGTCGTAGCGGATGATCCCGACGGCGGCTTTAACCAGATCGTTGATGTCGGTCGGTTTGCGGTCGTAGCCGGCCGGTCGGGAGAAATCGACCAGTTCGCGGACGATCTTGGCGATTCGGCCGATGGCGTCGCGGATGGCCGTGAGCTGGTCGCGCAGCCCGTCGGCCCGGCCCTCGGTCAGCGGTGCGCCTCGGGCAACCCGCCGTTGGATCAGTTGGACGATGGACGAGATCGAGGCCAGCGGGTTGCCGATCTCGTGGGCCACGCCAGCCGCCAATTGGCCGACGACCGCCAACCGCTCCGATTGGCGGACCTGCCGCTCGAGCAGCATCATCCCGGTCACGTCGCGCACGATCTCGCTGAAGCCGGTCACCTGACCGTGCGAATCGACCAGCGGCGTGCGGGTCAGTTCGACCATCCGGCGCGAGCCTGCGCGGGTCAGCCGTTCGGTCCGATGGTGCGTCAGCGTCTCACCGGCGGCGATTCGGGTGGCGAGCCCCTTCCACTCGTCGCCCCGGTCGGCGGGCATTAGCCGGGCGAGCGGCTCGAACAGGATGTCCTCGGCCGACCAGCCGAACAACTGCTCAGCGCCCCGGTTCCACGAAACGATCCGCTGGAAATGATCGACGCCGATGATCGCGTCGGCTGAAGCGTGCAGCAGGTTCGACAAGAACTGGTCTTTCCGGCGCAGCTCCTCGGCTAAGCGTTCCTGCTCGGTCAGGTCGTCGATGACGATCAGGGCGCCGATCACCTCGCCGGGCGGGACGCCGGACCGGAGCGGCTCGATCCGCATGTGTTGCAGCACCGGACCGCGCCTGAGCGAGCGGTGGCGGAAGCGCGGGTAATCGACGGCGCTCTGCGAACGCATGACTTCGAGCGTCGCTTCGCAGATCCCTTCCTCGTCGAGCGCGGGGAACATCCGGCGCATCGGTTGGCCGATCACCTCACCGCTGCCGATCCCGTACACCTCTTCCATCGACCGGTTCCAGCCGCGAATGATCAGCTCACGGTCGACGGCGAACAGCCCGGTCGAGATCGATGCGACGACGTTCTCGTTGAACTCGCGCATCTCGCTCAACTCGCGCCACAGATCGCCCAACTGCTCGCGCAGGGCGCGGTTCTCCCGACGAAGCGCCGCCACCTCGGCCGCCATCGACGGCGGTTCGGGCGCCTGCTCGGGCGTCACGAGCGGGCCGCCGGGAAGCGGACGCGGAAGGCGCTGCCGCGTCCGGGGATGCTCTCGACCGAGATCGTCGCCCCGTGCGCCTCGACGATCTGCTTGACGATGGCGAGCCCGAGTCCGGTCCCGCGTCCGCCTGCGAAATCGGCCGACCGACCGCCGCCAGCCTGTTTATACTTGCTGAAGATCAGCGGCACCTCGCTTTCCGAGATGCCGATGCCGGTGTCGGCAACGATCAACTCGACCGTCCGGCCGCCGTCGATGGGTCGCGCGGCGAGCGTGACCGAGCCGCCCGACGGGGTAAACTTGACCGCGTTGGCGCCGAGGTTCATCAGCATCTGATCGAGCTGCGCCGGGTCGGCATCGACGGGCGGGGTGCCGGGAATGAGCGCGACCCGCAGCCCGACGCCGCCTTTCTGCGCGGCCGGTTCGAGGCTCGACTGGAGCCGCCGCAGGTGCGCCTCCGGCTCGCACGGTCTGCGGTCGAGTTCCAAGTGACCGTCCTCGAGTTTGGACAGGTCGAGCAGCCCGTTGATGAGCGTCAGGCAGCGCTCGATCTGGTCGCCCATCCACCCGATCCGGTCGTTCTGCCCCCGACTCAGCTCGCCAAACGCGCCGCTGGCGAACATATCGAGCGAGAGGGCGACGTTGCCGAGCGGCGAGCGGAGGTCGTGGACGAGCATCGAGGTAAAGTCGCGGCGCAACTCCTCCAGCGCTTGCTCGGCCTGTTTCATCCTGACGAGGGCGCGGACTCGGGCCAGCAGTTCCTCGCCGTCGATGGGCTTGGTCAGATACCCGTCGGCGCCGAGCGAGAGACCGCGCTCGATGCTGGCCGGGTCGCGGTGCGCGGTCAGGATCACGACCGGGATGTTCTTCGTCGCCGGTTCGGCCCGGAGCCGCCCAAGCACGGTGAAGCCGTCCATCTCGGGCATCTCGAGGTCGAGCAGGATGATCGTCGGCTGCTCGCGCTCGGCCAGTTCGAGCCCTTCGGCGCCGCCCGAGGCGGCCAGCACTTCCATCCCTTTGGATTCGAGCGCGAGCCGGAGGATGCGGACGTTGAGCGCGGTGTCATCGACCACCAGCACCCTCGTGGGGCGCGGCGATGACGGGGTCGAGAGAGGCATCACGGCGACGAGGGCTGGCGGGGGAGAACAGGCAGGGATGCGGGAAAATACGGCCGAAACGGCCCGCTTCCGCAGTCGGCGCGCGGTTAGGGTGCGGCTCGCGACACCCGAGTCGAGGCGTCGGCCCCTTGCGCCGCTTGGGCCGGGTGCTTGGCGCAGAGTTTGACTTCGGCGAGCGCCGGTCAAGCGGTCGGTCGGGCCGAACGCCGCCGATATGGGACATCCGTTCCGCGCCCGTGCCCGTCTGCCCTGTTCTGACGGCGTCCCGCTGGCCTGTGCCGGGGACAGCCTCGCCGCCCTCTTTCGGAGAGATCGCCCAGCCCCTTCGCCACCCCGTTGGTTGTTCTGTGGCCCGAAATCGGGTTTCAGGGCTTTTCGAACGGTTGCCGCGTCGTCGGCCGACTGCCCTCGGGCGGCACGGCAGGCGGCTTGCTCTGCCCGGCCGCAGCGCTGTTCCACCTATCCGTGCTCCCTGTGTCGGTGTTTTCCCCCAATCGTCCGCTGTTTCCCCCGAGCGCGCCCCGGCGACCGCTGTCGGGACTCGTCGCGCTTGCCCTGCTGGCGGCCGGTGTCGCGCAGGCGGCCATCGGCGGCGGACCGCTCGGCGGACCGGGCGGCTATCTCTCGGCGCTGACGGCCGTCGGCGACACGACGATCACCTCGCCCGGTGGGTTGCCCGGCGCGACGCCGACGGAGCGGCCGCCGCAGATCACCCCGGCCGCACCGAATCCGCTGCCCAAGCCGCTCGATCCGACCGATCCTGCCGGTCAGGCCCGGCGCCCGAGCGACAACCTCAACGCCGACCCGAACCGCAACCCGGCGGCGGTGCTGCCGGACACCGCCTCGCTCGGCCTGCCCGTCATCCCGCCGACTGATCCCGCCACCCGGTTCGACGGCTCGCCCGACGCCCGCAGGCTCGATGTCGGTCCCGACTCAGCCAGCGCCCCGCCAGCGGCGACCTTCAACCCGCTGATCGGCCTGCCGAGCACGCAGGGCGGGCGCAGCGGCGCGGCGGCCATCGATTCGGCCGCGATTCGGGCCGACGCCCGGCGAGACAGTCTGTTGCAGGTGGCCCGTCTGGACAGCGTGCTCCGGGCGCT
>JBBSVG010000095.1:0-7700 GCA_038233775.1 Bacteroidota bacterium
CCAGCCGAGTTGCGCGACGAGTTCCGCCGGATCGTTGTTGCCCGCGACGGCGACCGTCGGCGCGACGGCGTTTAGCTCGATCAACACTTCCAGGATGCACAGGTCGCCGGCGTGGAGAATCAGCTCGACCCCGTCGAGTCCGCTGAACAACTCCGGCGGCAATCGTCGCCGCCCGCTGCCGAACATATGGGTGTCGCTGACGACGCCGATCCGCATGGTTGTCTCCCATCGATGTGAACGGACGCACGCACCGCGTCCCCGGTTGTCCCCGCTGCCGACGATCTTCGGTCGATGGAACCTATATTACACAGGCCAACGACAACTTCAACCCCAATCCCGAAAGCCGATGCGTGTCATCTTTCCCTCGCTCGCGGCGCTTGCGTTCTGCGTGAGCGCCTGCGGCGGTCCGTCCGGCGACGGCGCCCGACCGAACCCGACCGATTCAGCCACCGCTGCCCTTTCACCAACCGATCAGGCGATGACCACAACCCCCGATTCCCGGCCCGAGGGCGCGTATCGCCTGCTTGGCGTCGTCGATCCCGAGATGGACAGCGTGGTTTCCTTCGCGCTGAAGGTGCCGCGCGATTGGCAGGTGCGGCAGCAGTTCACCCGCCGCTGGGTCGGCGCGAGCCCACAGAACCAGATCTACCTCAGCCTGAGCGCTCCTGATGGCAGTTCGCAGATCGAGTACCTGCCGTCGCGGACCTACAACCACGCGGAAGGTCCGCTGATCGAGGAGAACAACGCGTCTGCCCGGTCGATGGGGATGCCGATTGTCCGCGATCCGAACGACCTGACGCCGATGCCGCCGGTCGCCTACATCCGGCAAGTGCTCCTGCCGCAGTTGGCGCAGCAAGGGTTCCAGATGCGCGGCGTCGGCAACGAGCAGGAGGCGCCGCAGACGCGGGATGAGTACCAGCGGATCGTGTCGCGTGGTTCGGTGGATGGGGTGCTGCCCAACGGCAACAAGGCGCGGGTCGAGTGCCGGATCTTCGTCGGGGCGCAGCAGACCCAGGGCAACACGTTCTACTCGTGGAACGCGATTCCGTCGATCACGCAGACCTCGGGCGATCTGGCCGCCGCCCACGCGCACACGCTTGTCGCCCAGCAATCCATCGTCTCCAACCCGAACTGGCTCCAGCGCAACCAAGCGTTGCAGAATCGGGGCGCGCAGATGAACAGCGATGCGAGCCGTCGGCAGCACGAGGCGACGATGGGCCAGATCGACGCCAACACCGCCGCGATGACCCAGCAGCACAACCAGCGCATGGGCGATATCCAGCGCTGGGGCGACGCCAACACCGCCCGACACAACGAGCGGATGGACGACATGGACCGCAACCAAGCCGCGTTCGAGAACCGGATGGCGTCCGGCGACCGGCAGCAGGAGATCGCGGTGGATGGGATTCGCGGTGAGTCGAAGTACGTCGATCCGAGCACCGGCCAGCGGGTCAAGGTCGAGGACGGCTACAACCACGTGTACCGCGACAACCGGAATCCGAACCAGTATTACGGCTCCGACACGCCGATAAACGCCGGTCAGGTCGATTGGCAGGAATTACAAAAAGTCTCGCTCCGCGACTACTGAGCGCCGACACCTATCGAGTCACGTCGCTCGACGGGCACCGCACGCCGCACAGAATGACGCTTCTGGGGTGCGAAGTGGCTTGCCGCAGGCCTTACACGGGGGACCGTAGAGCGACACCTGATGATGATAGATCGCGCTTGGATTCGTCTCGCGGTACCCGGTCAGCCGTTCGTACAGATCAAGCGCCTCAGCGTACTGAAATTGCTGTTTCTCGTCGTCCGTCGTCTCTGCCGAGTCGGTTCCAGGCGCCGCATGACGCGCCCTGAAGTTCCGCACCCCGCGCTGCACCGCCGCGCGCATCTCGGGCCACTCGCTCTCTTCGAGCATCGGCATCTCCTGACGACAACGCCAGCACCAGAGAATCCGCATGATCGGGTCTCACGTCCGGGGATAATCGGAAATTCCCCCGTCAGAGCGGGGCGCCGGGGGGCATGGCGGAGGGGAACGGGAAGCCGATGCGACCGTCCGGTTTTTTCGGCTGCGCGCCAAATCGGTGTATGAAGCCCTATATTCTTAGACATGCTTCCTACACACGCAACCTGAACCTGAAAAGCCGATGCGTTTCCCCAAGGCTTCGATGCTGGCCCTCACGCTGGGGCTGAGCGCCTGCGGCGGCCCGCCGTCCGAGACCAATCAGACGGCTGCTTCCACCGCCCGCGACGGCGAGGCGGGCGCTTCCGACAACCCTTCAACCGATGCGACGATGAACCCATCCCCTGATGCCCGGCCCGAGGGCGCGTACCGGTTGCTCGGCGTCGTCGATCCCGATATGGACAGTCTGGTTGCTTTCGCGATGAAGATTCCGCGCGATTGGCAGTCCAGGCAGCAGTTCACCCGGCTCTGGGTCACGGCGGTGCCGCAGGACCAGATCTACCTCAGCTTTACCGCGCCTGACGGCCGTTCGCAGATCGAGTATCTGCCGTCGCGGAGCTACACCCATCTGGAGGGGCCGCTGATTGAGCAGAACGAGGCGATGACCCGCTCGATGGGGATGCCGAGCAGCCGTCCCCCCAACGACCTGCCGCCGATGCCGCCGGTGCCTTACATCCGACAGGTGTTGTTGCCGCAGTTGGCGCAGCAAGGGTTCCGACTGAGCGGCGTCGGCAACGAGCAGGAGGCGCCCAAGACGCGGGACGAGTACCAGCGGATCGTGTCGCGTGGCTCGGTGGACGGCACGTTGCCCAATGGCAACAAGGCGCGGGTCGAGTGTCGCATCTTCCTGAATACGCAAGAGCAGCAGGGCAACATGATCTACTCGTGGAGCGTGGTGCCGTCGATCACGCAAACCTCGGGCGATCTGGCCGCCGTCCACGCCCAGACGGTCGTCGCGCAGGAATCCATCGTCGCCAACCCGACTTGGCTCGAGCGGATTCGGGCGATCCAGGCGCGCGGGCAGCAGGTCAACAGCGACATCATCCGTCGGAACCACGAAGCGACGATGGGCCAGATCGAGTCGAACACGGCCGCGATGAACCAGCGGCATCAGCAGCGCATGGGCGAGATCCGGCGGCAGGGCGAGGCGAACATGGCCCAGATGGACCGCAACCAAGCGGCGACCAACGAGCACTTCGAGTCGATGGACCGCCGACAGGAGATGACCTCTGACGGGATTCTCGGTCGAGAAAAGCTCGTCGATCCGACCACCGGCGAGCGGGTTAAGGTCGATGTCGGCTACAACCACATCTACCGCGACCGTCAGGACCCGAACCAGTACTACGGCACCGACACGCCGATCAACCCGCAGCGGGTCGATTGGCAGGAACTCCAGCGCGTCTCGGCGGAAGACTACTGACCGCCGAACCGGTCAGAGCGGGGCGACAGCGGCTCGGTCCATGAGAAGTCCGCTCGTCCAGTCGCCGAGCGCGACGAGCTTTCCGTCCGGCGAGTAGTTGACGGCGGACGGATAATCGAGTGGGACGAGGTGGGTTTTTCTCAAAGGATTTGTCGAACAGAACGTGACTCCGCCCCGCTCTACGAAGGCGATCTCGCTTGAATCCGGCGACCACGAGATCAAAGACCCTGAGCAAAATGCAAGCGGCGCCCAGTCCAAGAGCGTTCTGCTGGAGAGATCGACCAGATGAAGGGTGCTGGTGTCGGTGATACAGAGCATTGAGGCATCGGGCGACACGGCCATGTGCCGAACGTTTTTTTTCGGGAATTCGATCAGGTCGGATGGCTCCGAGAACGGCCAGTCCCAGATCGAGAGATAGTCCGGTTTGCCTGGATGCGAGAGCTTGATCTGGTGTGCTACAAACCACTTGTCGGCTACGGGGTTGTATGTGATCCGCATGATCATCTCGTCTGGAAATGCTTTCTCGAACTCAATGGCGCCGGTGGTGGCTGAACGAACCGTCAGTTGACCGTCCCAAGAACCGTCCACCAAATGTTCGCCGGATGGCGAGTAGAGAATGTTCGAGCCTTCATTTCCGGTACGTCGATCAATGGTGCGATGTAAGGCACCATCGACCGAATCGATGATCGAGATCTGACCTGTCGTGTTTTTTACGACGATGTGATCCTCTGAAGGATCGACCGCGCAGTAAGACGGATTGCTGAGCGGGTGAGCACGAAAGCGCTTCTTGCGCGTCGGCACGTCCCAGAGTACCACGTCACGGGATACCGTCACGAGCAGATTGCCTGTCTGGGAGAACTCGACCTCGTAGCACTTCTTGAGCTTGAGCGGTCGGGATTTGTTCATGACCAAGAATCTTCGGTCAGAGCGGGGCGGTGGAGGCGCCGGTGCGGGTGACTTTGATGTCGCGCAACTGCGGCGCCTTCAGCCGAATCTCAAACCCATATTGCCGGTACGGGCCGACCGGGACCCAGTTGAAGGTCATCTCCCAGCAGTGCAGGTCGCGGTAGAGGTTGACCTGCCAGAGCGCGATGTCGCCCCGGTCGAAGTCGTACGACGCGCTCGATTGGACCTTCCAGTTCGGCGTCAGCGAGACGGACAGGTCGCCGCTGAGCGTCGAGATGATCCGGGCTTGGCCGGGCTGATCGTAGTTGGCTGAGAGTGCGTAGCGGGCGTTCAGGTCGTACGGGATGTCATAATCGACGGTCGGATTGCCCGTATCGAGCACGCTGCGACCGGCGGCGGTGCTGAGTTGGCTGTTCAGCGCGGGATCGGTGTCGTCGTAGCGCAAGCGACCGGCCGCTGGCTTCTTCTTGTCGCCGCGAAACGACAGGCTGGCGCCGAGGTTGACGGCGTTCAGCCGAAACGGGCGACCGGTGCGGGCGGCGTAGAACGTGTTCGTCCGGCCGTAGGCGTCGAGCAGCGTCCCGGTGCGCGGATCGACCAACTGGACGCGGTCGTACGGGTCGAGCGAGGCGTCGGCCGTCAGCCGAAAGTTGTCGCCCCGCTGCGTTGCCGCCGAGAGCTGGACCGGGGCGAGCCGGAGCGAATCGGCGACGAAGTTGTACGACGAATTGACCCGCAGATCGAGCAGCCGCACCTTGTCGAGCCGCACCCCATTGACCGCATCGCTCGACGTGTCGCGCCGGGCGACCTTCGCCTCGAACGTGTTGTTCAGCCCGAACACAACCGACTGGCTCTCGCCCTGCGAGACGCCGCTGTACGGTTGCCGCCCGAACCGGTTGTAGCGGACAAGCGCGCCGCTGCGGGTCCGGTACGCGCCGAAAATGTCGCCGTTGGTTGAAAAATCGGGCGCGTAGGAATAGCCAAGCGTCGGCTCGAACGTGTGCCGCAGGGCGCGGACGTAGCCGGTCGAACGCTGAACGGTCCCGTAGAGCCGGGTTGAAGCGTTGACGCCGAGCGAGTAGGTCGGCACGCGAAAGAAGCCTTTCTCGCTGCTCGTGACCGGCGTCGCGGTGCTGTCGGCCGTGTCCAGCGTGATCGTCTCGCGCTCGCGATACCAACGTTCCTGATAGTTCGCCGACGGGTAGAGCGTGACGTATCGGAACTGGGTGCTGAACTGCGGCGTGACGGTGTGCAGGATGCCGCGACTGTCGGTGGTGATGAACTGACCGGCGAGCCGGTTGCCGGTCGCGTCGAGCGCCAGTTGCCGCGAGAGGTTGTTCAGCAGTTGACCGGAGTAGCTCCAGCCGAGCTTCTCGTACCACGCCGGCGTGCCGACCCGACCTTTGCGGGCGAACGGAAACACCGGTTGTTGCGTCAGCGTCAAGGACGGCCGCGCTTCGGTGAAGGCGTCGGTGAACAGGTTCTGCCGCCGGTTGTACGAGGCCGAGAGCGAGAACGGCGTCCCTTCCCAGCGCTTCTGCAACGCGGCCGAACTGGTCAGATCGGCGTTCGTCTGGCTGGCGAGGTTGAGCACCTGCGTTTGGCGGAAGTACGAGCCGCTTGATAAATAGTCAAGGTTTGCGTTGACCGAAAGGGTCGGGTCGATGGGCTGCGAGTGCTGCCACGCGATGCGGTAGGCGTAGCCGTCGGTCGCGCCGGGCAACCGATACTGCCGGTCCTCGGCCAGCCCCGACCGGTCGCGGGTGTAGCCAGCCGAGAGCTGACCGTTGAACTTGTAGCGGCGGCTGTAGCGGACCAGCCCATCGAGCGTGTAGCCGCCCCGGCTGTACCAGTCGAGCGTCCCTTTGCCGTCGATGTAATCGCTGACTTTGGCGTAATAGCCCATCCCGCGCAGGAATCGGCCGCGACTCGACTCGCCGTAGGTCGGCGGCAGAATCCCGCTCGCGTTGCCCGAACGGTTGGGAAACACGGCGAACGGCAGGGCGAACACCGGCACGTCGGCGATGAAAAACACGACCGGCCGCGCGATGACCTTGTCGCGGACCAGCACCTTCATCTCCTTGCCATAAAAGTGATAGTGCGGATGATCGAGGTCGCAGGTCGTGTACGTCCCGCTCTCGACGTGGATCGTCTGCTGGCCGACCAGCCGAATGTGCTCGCCGCGATAATAGCCCTGATCGAGCGCGGTTCGCCCGCCCGAGACGCCCGCCTGCCGGGTCCGCAGGTTGTACACGAGCCGCTCGGACGTGTACACCTGTCCGCCTTCGTTGAAGATCGGCGCGCCAACCGTCTTGCCCGAATCATTCACGCCGCCCTCGGCCGAGAGCGTCTGCCGGTCGAGATCGACCGTGACGTGGTCGGCCGACAGCTCAAGGCCCGTGTAGCGCAGGACGGCGTCGCGGTAGAGCGTGAAGGTGCGCGTCTTCAGGTCGAAGACCAACGAATCGGCGGCGCTGTAACTCACCGGAGCGGTGAAATCGCCGGGTCTCGGGGCGACGGTCAGGCTGTCTGGGCGGAGCGAATCGGCGGCGACGGTGCGGACCGTGTCGGCCGGAAAGGTCAGCGTCTGCCCGGCGACCGGCGCGGCGGCGAGCAGCACGAGGCCGAGCGCGACGAGCGGCAGCGGGGCGAGGCGAAAGCGGGCAGCGGCCATGAGCGGGCGGGACGAAGGGCGGCCGGGTGGGCTCAGTCCCGGTTTTCGAACAGCAACCCGGCGGCGCCGAGAATGCCCGCCCGGTTGCCCAACTCGGCGGCGACGATGGTCAGGCCGGTCGCCATCCCGCGCAGCACACGGGCGCGGAGCGAGCGGCGCATCGGCGCAAGAATGAACTCGCCAGCCCCGGCCACGCCGCCACCGACGATGATCGTGCGGATTTCGAGCAAATTGACGACCGACGCCATCGCAGCACCGAGTTCCGTGCCGACACATGTCAGCAGATCGAGCGCCTGCGGGTCGCCCATCTGGGCCGCTTGGGTCAGATGAACCGGCTCAATCTCGTCCAACCGACCGTCCACGATCCGCCACAGCGGCGAATCCGGGTGACGCTCGGCGGCGGCCCGCGCCCGGTCCGACAGGAACCGCTGGCCGACGTAGCGCTCGATGCAACCGTACGACCCGCAGTTGCACAGCGGCCCGTTCATGTTGATCGAGATGTGCCCCAACTCGCCCGCTGCGCCGGTCGCGCCGCGATAGATCTTTCGGTCGAGAATCACCCCGCCGCCGACGCCCGTGCCCAGCGTGACCATGACGAAGTTCGGCACGCCTTGCCCAGCGCCGAAAACGCTCTCGCCGACGGCCGCTGCGTTGGCGTCGTTCTCGACTTCGGTCCGCAGCCCAGTCCGCGCCTGCACCGCGTCGCCCAACCGGACAACGGCCCAATCGGGAAAATTCGG
>JBBSVG010000096.1:0-7677 GCA_038233775.1 Bacteroidota bacterium
CGGCCCCCCGCGCCCGCGCCCGGGCCCCCCCCCCCCCCCCCCCCCCCCCGCGTTGCGTAGAGGACGGTCGGTTTGGATGTTTACAGAGGTTTCGGGAGAGACCATGATTCGACGATACGCCTTGATCTGTGCCTTGCTCATCGCCGGTGCCGGGGTGGCCGAGGCGCAACCCGTCGTGCTGGAGAACGCCTTTCCCGGCGTGACGCTGGCGCAGGTGCTCGAGATGCAGGACCCCGGCAGCGGCCCCGATCTGCGCTACGCCGTGACCAAAACGGGGACGATTTACGCGCTCGATCCGACCGGCGTCGCCGCGCCTGCGGTTGTGCTCAACCTGAGCGCCCGCGTCGTGACGTCCAGCGAGGCTGGGTTGGTCGGGTTGGCGTTTCACCCGAGCTATCCCGATAGCGCCTACATTTATGTCCACTACGTCACCAGCGGACCGCTGCACAGCGTCATCTCGCGCTTCACGATGACGGACTCAACCCACGCCGACGTTGCCAGCGAGCGGATTCTTTACACGCTGACGCAGCCGTACGACAACCACAACGGCGGCAAGCTGGCCTTCGGACCGGCCGACGGCTTTTTGTATATCTCATTCGGCGACGGCGGTTCGGGCAGCGATCCGGGCAACCGGGCGCAGAACCGGACGCTGGCCTACGGCAAGATCCTGCGGATCGACGTCGATCACCCGGCCGGCGGGAAGACCTACAGCGTCCCGGCGTCGAACCCGTTCGTCGGCGCGGGCGATGGGACGCTGCCGGAGATCTACGCGCTCGGGCTGCGGAACGTCTGGCGGTTCTCGTTCGACGGGCCGACCGGTCGGCTCTGGGCGGCCGATGTCGGTCAGGGTCAGATCGAGGAGATCGACCTGATCGCCCCTGGTAAAAACTACGGCTGGCGGCGTTACGAGGGCACCAACTGCTACATCGTCGGCGACGGCTGCGACCCGACCGGCCTCACGTTCCCGGTCTTCGAGTACAACCACGCGGCCGGCGACCGTTCGATCACCGGCGGGTTCGTCTATCGCGGCTCGCGGCTGCCCGGAGTGGTTGGCAAATATGTGTACGGCGATTTCGTCTCCGGTCGCGTCTGGGCGCTGACTTATGACGGCGTCAACCCGACGACGAACGCGCTGCTGCTGTCGAGCGGGAAGGGAATCTCGTCGTTCGCCACCGACCGGAACAACGATCTGTATTTGATCGATTTCAACAGCGGGACGATCTTCCGCTTCTACGGTCCGAACACCGCGCCGACCGTCGCCGCACCGACCGGCGACCGGACGCTTGCGCCCGGCAACGCGCTGACGGTCGATCTGGCTACCGTGTTCAGCGACGACCGCGTGCCGAAAGCCCTGACCTACGCGCTTGTCAGCAACAGTGATCCGGCCGTCGCCTCGGCCGCGCTCAACAGCCGGACGCTGACGATCACCGCGCTCGCGACCGGCACGACGACGATCACCGTTCGGGCCACCGACGCGTCGGGTCTGACCGCTGCCGATCAGTTTCAGATCACGACGGCCGCCGATATGCCGCTGCCGGTCGAGTTGAGCGGGCTGACCGGCACGAGCCGCAACGGCGCCGTCGTGTTGGCGTGGCAGACCGCTGCCGAGCACGACCACGCCGGGTTCGCCATCCATCGCGACGGCGCGCCGCTGGCCGATTTCCGCACCACGCCGCAGCTTACCGGCCACGGGACGACGGCGACCCCGAACGACTACGGCTACACCGACACCCGCGTGAGGACGGGTGAGACGCACCGTTACGAGTTGCGCTCCATCTCGCTGACCGGCGCCGAGACCATTGTTTCGGGCGGCACAATCACCGTCGAAGTGACGACATCGACCGTCACCGCAACCGATGTCACGCCGACCGCCTTCCGCCTTGATCCCGCCGCGCCGAATCCGTTCAATCCAACGACCGCTATCGGCTATGCGCTGCCGACGGCCGGAGCCGTGCGGCTGGAGGTGTTCGACGATCTCGGTCGTCTCGTGCGGACGCTGGTCGATGGGCCGCAGTCGGCCGGCGCGCACACCGCGACGTTCGACGCCGCCGGGCTGCCGAGCGGGCTGTATCTCTACCGCCTGACCGCCACCGGGTCCGTCCAATCGCGCACGATGTTGTTGCTGCGGTGACGGTTCCACGCACTGAAGCCGGCTTTGCAGACGTGCGGCCGGCTTCCCATCATTTTGAACGTTGTTGTTCGGGAGTCGTCAAATGACGAACGAGCAGTGGCAGATCAAGCGATTTGTCGAACTGGAACCATCTGTTGCCTCCAAAGAGGTCATCTTTCAGGATAAGCCTGACGCGCTGATCTGCTTGGATGATGGTTGCATCGGCATCGAGCACACTCGGATTATCCGACCGCGAACGCCCGACAATGATCTATATGCGTTCGAGAAAATCACAGATAAAATCTTGGAACAGGCTCAGGAAATCTTCTCCGACGAACGCTCCGAAGCGCTACAGGTTTCGGTTTCCTTCGACGACAGGGTGCGGCTGACCAACCGAGATCGTGATGAGATAGCGCGTGATCTTGCTCAAGTGGCTTTGGAGTGGGTGTCAGGCCCGATCCGCGAGCATCGTTTGGAGGCCTGGAGTTTCAAACACCGTGGGCAGACATTTCCTCGCGCTGTTGAGAGCGTCTATATAGACGACGTGTCTGGCATAGATGATCCGCTTTGGGGAGCCGACCGTGGTGGCGCCATCCCCGATCTGACGCCGAGGATTGTCCAACAGCAGATCGATTTGAAAGAAGCGAAGCTGGCTTCTTACCGTGATAGATGTCCGGAGATATGGCTGTTGCTCGTTGTTGAGGGTGGTTCACCGGCCACATATTGGAGTATGCATGATTTCCCTTTTGAGCATCCATTCGTCTTTACTTTCGACCGTGCCTTTCTTTACTATGAATTCGGAGCACAAACTTGGGAATTCAGGCGCGCCTTGCCTTTAAATCCATCAGCCGTATGAGAGGTCGCGCTGACATTCAGGATACCGATGTGGCAGAAACAAAGAGGCCGACTTCGGGGTGAAGTCGGCCTCTTTGTGTTGAATGAAACGCAGCGTCAGCAGGCGAGGACGAGGCCGGAGCGGGGGGCGAGGGTTTGGCACAGTTCGCCGTTCTGAACGGTGCCGCCGCCGGAGCCGTAGAGCGCCCGCAGCGCCGTTCCATCGGCGAAGTAGGCGCCGACCGGCAGATCGACCTTGATCTCGGCCTCGGACACGTTCATCGCGACCAGAATCGTCGTGCTGGCGTCCTGCCGGGCGTGGCAGAACACGGCGCCCTCGGCATAGACGGCGTGGAAATGACCCCGGCGGAGCACCCGATGCTCATGCCGCAGCGCCGTCAGTTGCTTGAACGTGGCGAGCAGATCGGTGTCCCAGCCCGATTTGTCGTCCCACGGAAAGGCGCGTCGGGCCTCGGGATCGGAATGCGGCAGCGACGGGTCTTTCGCGCCGATCAGCCCGATCTCATCGCCGTAGTAGATCGACGGGGCGCCGGGATAGGTCATCTGGAACAGCGTGCAGAGCTTCATCGTCGCCTTGTCGCCATCGACGATGGTCAACAGGCGCGACGTGTCGTGGCTGTCGAGCAGGTTGAGCTGGACGAGCGAAACATCCCACGCGTACAGGTTCAGCACCCGCTGAATCCGCTGCGAGAACGCGGCGGCGTCGATGGGCGGGTATGGATCGTACGAGCGCCCTTCCGTCTGATGCGGCAGCACCCGCTCGCCGCCAGCAAACGCGATGATCGCCGAGGTGAACAGGTAGTTCATGACCGCGTCGAACCGGTCGCCTTGCAAGAACGCCCGCGCCTCGCGCCAGATCTCGCCGACGATGTAGGCGTCCGCTTTGACCGCCTTGACCCGGCGGCGAAATTCCTCCCAGAACCCGGTCGTGGCGATTTCTTCGGGCACGTCGAGTCGCCAGCCGTCGATGTCGAACTCACGAATCCAGTACTCGGCCACGTCCATGATGAACTCGCGGACCTGCGGGTTCTCGGTGTTCAGTTTGGGCAGCGCCCGGTTGTCCCACCATGAGGTGTAGTTGGCCGGTTTGGTCCCGTCGTAGGGCGACAGCGGCCAATCTTGGACTAAAAACCAGTCCAGATACGGCGAGTGCGGCCCGTGCTCGAGCAGCGTGTTGAACTGGAAGAACCCGCGACTGGCGTGGTTGAACACGCCGTCGAGCACGATGCGGATGCCGCGCGCGTGCGCCTCGCGGACGAGTTCGCGCAGCGCCTCGTCGCCGCCCAAGAGCGGATCGACTTTCAGATAATCGTGGGTGTGGTAGCGGTGGTTCGAGGCGCTCTGGAAGATCGGGGTGAAGTAGATCGCGTTAATCCCGAGCGCGACCAAGTGATCCAGATGCTCGACGACGCCCAACAGGTCTCCGCCCTGATAGCCTTCGATGGTCGGCTCGGCGCCCCACGGTTCGAGGTTGGTCGGCTTCTCGACCCGCGCGCTCTTGGCGAATCGGTCGGGAAAAATCTGGTAAAACACGGCGTCCTTGACCCACTCCGGGGTCTCAATCTGGACGCGGGACGTGGCGGCAGCGTCGGCCATATGCAGAATCGCGGTTCGTGACGGGGGAACGACCGGGGCGGCGGCGGCGCTTTGCAGCGTGAGCCCACCGGCTTGAGTCGGGGAACACCCGACCGCCGCCCGTTCGTGCGCCGCTGTATTCGCTCGGCCGCTGCTGACCCGAGTCGCCGCCCCGGTCCGCTCGCGGACGAGGCTTTGTCGCTCCAACCCTTTGTCCTCTGAGGCGTCCCGATGGTCGCTCGACTTTCCGTTGCTCTCGTGCTCTCGCTCGTTGCGCTCGTCGGCTGTGACCGACCGGCACCCGAAACGGCTGTTCCGTCGCCGGTTGCTGCGCGCGGCGGCTCCGATCCACACGCCGTCGAGTTGGCCGCCCAGACCTACGACGCGATGGGCGGCGCTGCCGGGTTCGCCGATGCGCGGTATCTGCGCTTCAACTTCGTCTCGGTTCGCGGCGGAGCGGCCCGAACCGTCGCCCGGCACCTGTGGGACCGGCGGACGGACGATTACCGCGTTGATGGCACCACCCGCGCCGGTCAGCCGTACACGGTCCTGTTCAATCTCGACCGGCGCGATTCGGGGCTGACGTGGCTCGCGGGCGCCCCGGCCTCCGACTCGATGCACACCGCGTTGCTGAAATCGGCCTACGGTCGGTTCGTCAACGACAGTTATTGGTTGCTCATGCCGACCAAGCTGCGCGACCCCGGCGTGACCCTGACGATGGCGCCCGACACGACCTTCGGCGGCCAAGAGTACGACGTCGTCCACCTCTCGTTCTCGGGCGTCGGGCTGACGCCGGGCGATCAGTACTGGGCCTACCTCAACCGCCGGACGCACCTGATGGACCGCTGGGCGATGCGGCTCGAAGATTTCGCGCCGACCGATACGACGGCGGTGTACAGCTGGGTCGATTACGCCCGGTTCGGTCCGCTGACCCTCTCGCCGCGCAAGATCAATCCAACGACGCCCGGCTCAGAGATCCGCCACGACAGCCTCGCCGTCCTGACGGCCGTCCCGACCGGCGTCTTCACCGATCCAACGGTTCCGCTGCCGTAGTGTCGGCCTCGACCAGATAGACGACGCCGTCGGCCACCTCGACCGGCAGCGCGTGGAGGAAAAGCCCTTCGCACGGACCCGAGACGCAGCGGCCGTCGGCCGGATCGTATTGGGCGCCGTGGAGGCCGCAGATTAGGTGTTCGCCGTCGGGGGTGAACACCTGCCCGTCGCCGCGCCAGTCGAGCGGGAAGCTCAGGTGGCGACAGACATCGCGGTACGCCCGCACCGATCCATCGGCCCGTTTGAGCACAAACGCCCGCTCCGAGGCGCCGTCCGGCAGCGTCACGCGGAACAGCTTCACCCGCGTCCCGCCCAGTTCATCCACCCGCGCAACTGCTCGAAGGGTCATCAAGGCGCCTTTTCATTTGTCCTTCTGTTGGCCAAGACACGAACGTCGCAGAGCGAAATATCTTACAGGGAACCACGACGTTCTATTGACCCCGGCGTAATATCTTTGCTTCGTTCATGGTAACAGCAAAAACATCGGGTCGGGGCGCCAAAAGGCGGTTACGCCCCGATATTGTCATCCTGAGCGGAGCGAAGGATCTCATTCAGAAGCCTGCATGACGTTCTGTTGACCTCGGCGTGAGACCCTTCACTTCGTTCAGGGTGACAGACAAAAGCGGCAGTGGTCGTGCCGGAGGTTGATCCCTCGCTACGTTCAGGGTGACAGGCAAAAGAAGGCGAGAAACGGCCGGAGTTGTCGATGGCGGATTATGCGGTCTATATCCTGACCAACGCAAGCCGGACGCTCTACATCGGGGTGACGAACGATCTTGCCCGCCGCATGGCTGAGCACCGCAGTCTACTCTTTCCCGGCTTTGCCCGAACCTATCGGCTGACGCAGCTGGTTTATTTCGAGATGACAACCGATGTTCGCAGCGCCATTACCCGCGAGAAGCAACTGAAAGGGTGGACGCGGGCGAGGAAGATCGGGCTGATCGAAGCCGACAATCCCGACTGGCTCGATCTCGCAGCGGCAGCGGTATAGGCTGGCACGGGGGTTGTCGTGGTCGGGCGCAGAGAGATGTTCTCTGACAAATCTGGGGATGACAGGATTCGACGGGGCAGGGATGCCCGTGGTCGCGTGCCGTGCTCGCCTTGTGCACGTTAACGAAAGGGCAAAACTTGTAACTGCGAACGACTACTCGTACGCAATGGCTGCCTAAGGTCTAGGACCTTCGGTGCCTTCGTCCTGCCGGTTGCCTCCTCTCTCGGCGGCCGGATTCGGGACGTCATCAATGAGAGAGTGGGTCGCAGCGTTTGCCTGAGCGCGCGACCGACATCCATCGGGCTGGCGAGGCGTGTCGGGTGCTCATGACCGACCGTTTAGCGAGATCAAAACCATGAACCTACGCACGTAGACGCCGCGTGAAGCCCAGTTTCGGACCGGGGTTCGATTCCCCGCATCTCCACTTGCCGTATCAAAGCCCGACCGGATAACCCCGGTTGGGCTTTTTCATGTCACATGGGTGCGGCGCCGTAGAGGTGCGTGTAGCGGACGCAGTACACGAGCACCGAGCGGTGCCGCGCAAGCGTCGTCGTGTCGGGCAAGGCATACCGCTGCTCGCCCTGCTGTGCCCGGAGCGGGGCGACGACCATCGCCGCACCGTCGGCCAGCGCGGTGGCGTTCTGCACGGCGGCCGGGAGCATCGGCGACAGCACGACGTGCAGATCGGGTCCGGCGCTCGACTGGAAATCGGCGCCCAGCACCAACGTCAGATGGCCGCCCGAGCGCTCAATCCGATAGCCGCCCGAGACCTGTTCGCCGCTCTTGCCGTCAAATTGACCGGTAGCCACGACTTGGGCCGTCGGCGTTGGGGCGGTTGCGGTCGAGCCGCAGGCGGTGAGGAGCATGGCGAGGGCGGCGAGCGGCAAGCGCATGGCGGTTGGGGTTGAGGAGGAGAGGGGCGCGCGGCGGTCCCGGACGGGATGCCCGGCGCCGGTTGCTATTCCGCCCGCCGCTTGCTTTCGCCCGGCCGACCCGTAGATTGTCACCGGGCAGACCGACGAATCAGCCGCTGCAACTGGCTGTTGAACGCGGCGGCGAAGGCGGCCCGCTCACGCTCGCCGTAGGATCGGGC
>JBBSVG010000097.1:0-7676 GCA_038233775.1 Bacteroidota bacterium
AGCGCCAGTTGGGCCGAGCGGGTCCACGCCAGTTCTTCGATCCCCGGCACGGTCAGAAACCCTTTCGCGGCTTGACGATAGGCGGCTTGGGCGGCGTCGTAGCGGTCCAGCCGGTCGAACGCCTCGGCTTGGCGCAACCGGGCGCGGGCGACCAGATCGAGCTGCTTCTGCTCCGGCTCGGTCAACTGACGCGTGGCCTGATCGCGCAGCGCCAGCCGGTCGAGTTCGCCGACCGTTCCGTAGGCGGCGCCAATCGTTTGCGCCGAGGTTTTCAAGCCCGGCAGCCGGACGGCCAGTTCGGCCCGAAGCGACGAATCAGCGACCTGCGGGCCGAGCGAGGTCAGCGCGGCGGTCAGCGCCGGATCGGCCGGTTGCCAGCGGCGCCGCTCGGCCTCGGTCGTCCCCGCGACGAACGTCCGCATCGGGTTGTAGCCTTGAATCAGCGACTCGTAGGCGACGACCGCATCGGCCGGGCGACCGGCGGCGAGCGCGTTCTCGGCCAGTTGATAGGTCGCGTCGGGCGCCAGATCGCTGGCCGGGTAGCGCGCGATCATCTCGCGAAATGCGGCGCTCGAGGCGGTCGAATCGCCCCGCTCGCGCTCGGCCCAGCCGATGTCGTAGATCGCTCGGGCCGCCCGACGGTGGCCGGGGAACAGCGTCGCCAGCCGCCGCGCCTCGACGATGGCCTGTCGCCGGTCGCCGGACTGCAAAAGCGCTTCATAGAGCTGACCGTTGGCTCGAACGCGCAGCTCGGTCAACCCGACCGGCGCGGCCTCGGCCACTTGGCGGTAGAGTTCAGCGGCGCGGCGGAAGTCCTTCTGCCCGAGTGCGACGTTGGCGAGTTGGAACTTGGCGGCGAGCTGAATCGGCATGGTCAGCGAGTCGAGCAAGACGACCGTGACGGCTTCTTCGTTCATCAGCGGCGAGCGCGACCGAATCACCCGACCGTACTCGTGCTCGGCCGCCGGATAATCGCGCAACCCGAACAGCTTCTGCCCGGCGTCGAAGTGGAAGCGCAGGTCGGCCGGCGACGGCACGAGCGAACTCGCCCCCACCGCCAGCGCCAACACGACGAGAATCCACTTGAAGTCCATGACCTAACCACCGAAACGGATTACAGACGAAACATTGTCCGATTGTCAACCAAGAATGAGACCAAACCCAACCCGGCAAAGGCGCCATTAGAACCCGGCGTACACCCGCATGAACAGCGTCGGACCGTCACCAACGGGACGCGCTGGCCGGGGAGCGCTGGGCGCAACGGGCAGCGCATTGGGCAAGCGCGTGTTCTGGACCAACGCCCCGGCTTCAAGGCCGACCCGATAGCCGCCGTACTCGTTCGTTTGGGTCAGCGTCAGCGTTGTGATTGTTTGATAGCGGGTGTTGAGCGGGTTGATCAGGTCGCGCTGCCGCCGGACGAACAGATCGGTCAGGCCGAAGATCGTGAACCCTTGCGCCCCGAAATGCAGCACCGTCCGGTCGGTCAGCCGGAAATCGATGCGGAAAATCGGGATCAGGTCCTGTTGGTGGATCGGGATTGTCCGACGCGACGAATCGGCCAATCCCGGCCTCGTGATCACGTCTTCCTCGACCCGCTTCTCCGTCCGCGCCTTAAACTGCGGCAGGATGGTGAGCTGTGGGCCGATGGGGATCGTCAGGTCGATCTTGTTGACCAGCCCCCAGAAGGTCGATTTGCCAGCTGGGCGTCGGGCCGAGAGCAACGGACCGGTGTCGCCGAGTCGGTCGTTGAACTCGAGTTTCAGCGAGTTCTCGATGTTCAACCCCGGCACCTGCCGGTAAGCGGCCCGCAGGTACGACGTGTTGACCATCGAGTTGACGAAGCGGAGCGTGTCCTGAAAATAGGTCGGGAACTGCGGCGTCGTGGCGCTGAACCGGTCGATGCTGGAGTTCGGGTTGTCGTAGGCGAAGAACGGGTTGAGAATATCGTCCTGAACCCGCTTGGCCGTGTGGTAGAGGTTCAGCACGCCAAAGGTCGGCAGCGTGTAGTTGTACTCGAGTTTGCCGTAGGTGACGTTGTTCCGTCCGCCCTGACCGATCCCGCGCTGGCGGATCGCGCCGACCGAGCCGATCAGGTCGCGGGCCAGCTCGACCCGACCGAACAGATGGCTCCCTTTGGTGTCCCACTGGTAGCCGTAGTTCGGATAAATGTCCAGCTCGCGGGCGTCGATGACGCCGTTGTTGTTCCAGTCGTCGCCGTAGTCGAACCGCTGCGGGTCGCTGTAGTAGGTCAAAAACGGCTCGGCGTAGTCGGCCCGACCGTTCGAGTTGCGGTCGTCGTCGGGGATGCCGTCGTTGTCGCGGTCGAGACCGAAGAAGATGCCCGCGTCGGGCCGGGTCACGTTCTGGTCGTAGTACTCGTTCTGGTTCTCGACGTAACCGACCGGGTAGTTGTACCCTTTGGGTCGCCGACCGACCGCCGCTGGCGTCAGGCCGCGATTGAGTCCGCCGGTCCGACTCGGCTGGTAATAGATGTCGGCCCAGCGGTCGCGGTCGTTGTTGTTCTCGACCAGCGAAAAGACCGTCTCACCGGCGTTGCTCGGATTGTTGTCGTACCGATTGGTCTGGCCGGGCAACCCTCCGGGCGAGCCGGGCGAGGTGATGTCGCCGGAGAGCGTGCCGGGGTTGGCGTTGAAGTAGCGCGCGTCGAGCGAGAACGTCCGCAGGTAGGTCGTGTAGGTCGGCTCGATCCGGTACAGTTCGGCGCCGAAGGTGAACCGACCAGCCGGTCGCTGCGCCCGGAGAAACCACGCGTCGCCGGTGATTTGCGAGCGCCCGCCGCCGTAGGTCGGGAACTGCCGATACTCGCTCGAACGGGCCAACTCACCCTGCACCTTGAAGCCGAACAGGTTCAACTCGGCGTTGATCGAGGCGACCGCCATCCCGCTGGCAAGGCCATACGAGAAGCGGACGACCTGCTTGTTCGATCCGTCGCGGATATTCCCTTCGGCCCGAGCGAACGGCGTGTAGATCGTCGGCACCGCCTTACGGGTGCGGAGTTCGACGTCCGGTTCAAGCCGACTCTGGTTCTGGCTGCTTTGCGGCAGGTAATCGTGTCCGGCCTCGACCACGTAATCGTTGGCGACGATCATCGACACGTCGAGCGCTTCCGAATTGGTCGGCATGACGTAGGCGAACGTGATGCTTTCACCAGCGCCGAGTTGCAGCGGGAAGCTCAGTTCGCCGGGCGCGACGGTCGGATCGGCCTGAGTGAACTTCGAGCCGACGCCGGTGCCGGAGCGGGACAAGCCGTAGAGCGAGAGCGAATCGAGCGCGCCCGACGGTCGGGTGAAATCGAACCCCTGGGTGACGGCGTTCGGGCTGGCGTCGCTCACCTGGCCGCGAATCACGGCGTAGGGAATCAGCGCTCCATCGTTGTCGCGGTCGGCGACGACCGTCGCCGTATCGGCCGCCGTCAGCCGCCGAGTCGCCCGGTTGCGCTCGTTGATCCGCACGTTCGGCGGCCCGTAGAGCGTCGGCCCCGATCCGTCGAACGGCGAGTCGTCGGCCAGTCGGACGTAAACAACGCGGGGCGGCGTGTAGGCGGCGACGCCGCGCAGATCGCCCTCGTCGCCGTCGAGCAGCGAGAGCCGCTGGTGCTGGTTGACGTAAGTGCCACCGATCTTCAGCACGTCGCCCAACTGCGTCTCCAGGTGGCCGCCGAACAGGTACTGCGTCCACGTCCGCTGCTTGGTGTTGGCGGTCGTGATGTTCGACACGTCGAACGGCTCGCGGACCGGATCGGAGACGCGCGAACTGATGAGGGTGAACTGCGTCGAAGGCGTCCCAGCGTCGAGCCGGACCCCGTTGAAGCGCGACAGATCGAGCGTCAGCGGGGTGAACTTCGTCCGCACCGCATCGCCCAAGATCAGCCGCGACTGAAACGTCCGGTAGCGGTCATAAAACATGACCAGGTTGTTGAAGTAGAGCTTGTAGTAGCGCTCCTTCGACACGTCGCTCGTGACGATCTCGCCGTTGGGGGCGCCACCCTGCGGCTCGTTGGCGTTGTAAACGCTGAATCCCTCGACCAGATAGTTACCGAACGAGTCGAAGTACTTCTTTTTCAACAGCGTCAGGTCGTAGTTTTCATACGCGATGCCTGAGTAGTTGACGTACGGCTCGAGCGACGGGTCGCCGATGAACTGCGCCTGCGCCCGTTCGGGCCGACCGAGCGCGGCGGCGGCGAGCAGCAGCAGCAACCCACCCGACCGGGCGGTTCGGCGGGACGCCGATGGGGGCAGAGAGCGGACGAAACCGGGCATCGCGGAGGGGCAGAGAGGAGATCGCAGAGGAAAAAGTCGGGCGCGGCGACCGGCTACCGGCGGCTGTAGGACAGACCGAGGCGGTGCGCGCCGCCTAAATCGGTCAGCGCAGTGGTATAGACGTAGGTGTAATCGACCTGCACCGGACCGAGCCCGAGCCCGACGCCACCGTTGATCCGGCTGGTTTTCCGGGCCGCCGACTCGAACGGAAGGTCGCCGCCGACGCGAAGCTGGACCTCGGCCCGACCGGCGGGCGTCTCGCCGCGAGCCACCCGTAGCTCGCTGCCGACCCGCAGCCGCAGTCCGTCAGGCGCGGTGTAGCCGAGGCCGAGCGAACTCAGGTAGCCGTAGCGCTGCGAGCGGTAGCCGACGCCGCCCTCGATCTGCCGGGCCAGCTTGCCGTCGGCCGAGCCGTTGGCGGCGGTGGACGGTTCGAGCGGGTCGCGGACGACCAAGCCGAGCCGCAGTTCATTGCCCGCGCCGCCCAAATCGACCAGCGTCTGGTGCAATCCGAGATCGAACGAGACGGTCGTGTGCGAGAGCGAACCGTCGTCGCCGGTCACCGACCAGCGCAGCAGCTTGACCGCGCCGCCGACGGCCAGACCGGTCGAGCCCAACCGCCGACCATAGCCGCCGACGGCCGTGACCGCGTTGGCGAGCGAGCCGAGCGAGAAGTAGCGCAGCCCGAACCCGGTTTGGCCGACGATCCCGAGCGGGACGACCGCGCCGGCCGTCGCCAGCCGCAGCCCGCTCTCGTCCAGACCCGGCAGCAGCCAGGTGTAGGTCGAGCCGACGGCGAGATGGCCCAACGTGCCCAATCCGGCCGGATTGGCCCAAACGGCGTACGCATCGTCGGCCATCGTCGGCAGCGCGCCGCCGGTGGCGACCTGTCGGGCGCCGCCGCCGAGATCGGCGAAGAAGCCGCCCCCGATCCCCTGCGCTCCGGCAACAGTCGGCCGGGCGGCGATCAAGCCGAGAAACACGGCGGTCGGGACGAGCGCCCGACGGCAGGAAAGCGCAACACGCATGGGCAGAACCAGTCTCAGGGAAGTCGTCATGGCGGCTCCCGGTTCAGTAGGCGACGACGACGGGGCGCGTCACGACGGTCGGCTTCTCGTCGGTGTCGAGTTCGAGCCGAACCAGATAAGCGCCGGGCGGGACGAGGTGGCCGTCGCGGTCGCGGCCGTCCCAGCGGATCGCGTCGCCGCCGATGAAGGCGTTGGCCGCCGTCGGTTGGTCGAACACCGTCCGCAGTTCACGGCCGCGCAGGTCGAATACCCGCACCAGCAACCGCCGAGGCGATTCGAGTTTGGCCAAGTAGAAGTTGACCTCAAGCTGCCGCTCGGGCGACGGGCCGATCAGCGGGTTGTGCTTGAAGCTCAGATCGACGAACACCGCTTGAGGCACGCCGGTCGTGACGAGCACCGTCGCCGGTGTCCCGAGCGCAACCTGCTGCGGGTTGGTCGGCGTTTGGCGCGAGTAGAGTCGGGCAGCGAACGGGTTGGCCGCCTCGAACGGCTGCGTCTCGAACGTCAGCTCCAGCCGACCGCTCGTCGTGATCGTGCTGCCGAAGCGGATTCCGAAGGCCCGAGAGCGGTTCATCACAGTCGCCGCCTCGAGCACCGACGCGCCGTTGAACGTCGCCGAGCGAAAGGTGATCGGCGCTGGCAGGTCGAGCCCGAGCGAGTCGAGCCCAACATCGCCCGGCGCGGCCGTCAGGTCGAACGCCAGCGTGAACGGTTGCGAGCGGAGAATCTGAACCGTGTCCGGCGAGAGCGAGGCGACGACGCCGGTGAAGACCGGCGGATCGGCGACGACCCGAACCTCGCGCAGCGTCGGTGTCGCCCGCGAGTTGGTCGACCTGAGGAAAACTTGGAGCGCGAACGCCGTGACGGGCTCGGGCACGGCGTAGAACGAGCCGCCGGCCGGGTCGGTCAGCGACTCGCCGACCGGCGTCCGAACGTCGTAAACCGGGATCTGCTTGTAGATGAAAACCGGCTTGCCGGCGACGGTGCGCGGAACCAGCACCGAATCCATCCGTGGCCCGGCCAGCGACAGCACCCGCACGGACGCCGTCGTTCCTTCGGGTAAATCGGCGGTGAAGCTGACTTGCCCGAGGTTTTTAGGCGACGGCAGCCGGTACGGGCCGAGGACGAACACACCGGCCGGGATAAACCCTTCGCCGAAGATCCGAATCTCGCGGAGCAGGATGTTGGAGGTCGGCGGAAACCCGCTGATCGTCACCCGAACAAGCCGCGCATCGACGGCTGACGGCAGGATCTCCCGAATCGCCGTCGAAGTGCCCAGCGCCGTCTTGGTCGCGACGACCTCGGTGAAGCGGGCGTCGGCCACCACGCTGTCGGTGCTGACGCTGACCGAGTATCCGCGAGGCGAAACGCTGGCGAGGACCGACAGCAGATCGACCCGGCGGACTTGCTGCTGGCCGAGCAGATCGATGGTCAACGTCGCCGTTCCCTGCGAGCGCGAGAGGGTGAAACTGGTCGAGGTCGTGTCGCCATCGACCAACGCGGCCGGGTTCGTCTGCGAGGCGGGCAGCGTCGTCAGCGGCGCCGGGAAGACGGTGATCGGCTTCAGCAGCGCGAGGTTCGACCGGCTCACGTCGCCCAACCGGACACCGAACGACGAACCGACATCGACGCCGACCGTGGTTCGACCGGCGATGGCCGTGACCGTGTCGTTCAGCCGACGGGAGGCCAGCTCAGCCGGACCGAAAACCAGCACGTTGTTCTGAGCAAACGCCGCTGCTGTCGATCCGAGCAGCGAGAGCAACTCGACCGCGAAACAGGCGATCATCAGCCGGCGAGAGCGCCTTGCCGACGGGGACAACGAGGCGGTGCAGAGGGGAAACGGCATCGGGCGCAGAGGACGGGGCGAGGGGTAACACCGGCACGCGCCCCTTCGGTCGAGATCGCCGGGCGGCGAGCAGATCGACCCTATTCCCTTGTGTCTTCTGGGTCTATTCCTTCCCGTAGGAGCGGTTCGACAAAGAGCGGGAACGGGCGGCGAGGGAAATATACGCCACCCGGTGAGAGCTTGTCAAATCCATTCTTTCCGACGGAAATAAACTAAGAAGGCCGATGCCGTCAGGATCATCAACACCCACGTGGCCGCGTACCCGTGCTTCCAGTGCAGCTCCGGCATATCGTCGAAGTTCATCCCGTACACGCCAGCGATGAAGGTCAGCGGGATGAAAATGGTGGCGATGATGGTCAGGACCTTCATCACATCGTTGGTCCGGTTGGCGTTGACCGACAGGTAGGCATCGAGCACGCCGCCCAACTGTTCGCGGTACGATTCGGTCAGATCGGCGATGCGGACCAGATGATCGTACACGTCGCGGTAGTACACTTGCTCGTCGGCGGTGATCAGCTCGGC
>JBBSVG010000098.1:0-7625 GCA_038233775.1 Bacteroidota bacterium
CGTGCCCGAGGCGACGGTGATCGTCGAGCGCAACACCTCGCCCTTGCGCCGACTCGAAGGCTTGCCGGAGCGGAGTGGCGTCCTGCTCGGCGAGATCACTGGACCGATCCGCGTCACCGACGGATACGTGCAGTACGACGTTGATCTGTTGGGCGGCCAGAAAACCGGGCTGTTCCTCGATCAGCGCGAGAACCGCCCGACGATCAGCCCCTATTGCGACGGGGCGCGCGTGCTTGACTGCTTCACCAACGAAGGCGGGTTCGCGCTCCACGCCGCCCAGGCCGGCGCAAGCTCGGTGCTTGGGATCGACATCTCGGCCGATGCCGTTGGGCGCGCCCGAGCCAACGCGACGCTGAACGGGTTGACCGGGATCGAGTTCCGCGAAGCCGACGTGTTCAGCGCCCTGCCCGAGTTGGTCGCCGCCGACGAGCGGTTCGATGTCGTCGTGCTCGACCCGCCGAGCTTCACCCGCTCGCGCAAGGAAGTGCCCGACGCCAAACGCGGCTACCGGACGCTGCACAACGCCGCGATGAAGCTGATTCGCCCCGGCGGCGTGCTGGCGACAGCCTCGTGCTCGCACCACATCGCCGAGGACGTGTTCGCCGAGATCGTCCAAGCCGCCGCCCAAGCCAACGGTCGGCGGTTGCGGCTCGTCGCCCGGCGCAGCCAGTCGCCCGACCATCCGGTGCTGCTGGCGATGCCGGAGACGAAGTATCTCAAATACCTGCTCGTTCAGGTCGAGTAGGCGGCGGGAATGGGCTTTGCCTATTTGGCCGCCGACCAACAGATGAACGTCCGCAACCGATGGCGAAGGGGTGAGCGATGATCGGCAAGACACGATGGGCAGTTGCACTGGTTGCGCTCCTCGCAGCGCCGACCGTTGCGTTCAGCCAGACCGAACCCGTAACGGATCAACCGGCCGTGATCGCCAACGATCCGCGCACCAAAGCCGACGGACCGTTCAACCGGGTCGCCGGTCTCGATCTCGCCCTGACCAACGAAGGGCTCGGCATCGGCGGGCAGCTTGGTCGGCAGGTGACGCCCGATCTGTTGCTCTACGGTCAACTCAGCATCGGCCCCGGCAAAGGCGACCGCGAGTTCAAGTACACCAACTACGACTACAGAGGCTACAGCTACCCCGTCACGCTGAACAAGGCGGCCAGCATGGTCATGGCGCCGCTGCTGTTCGGCGCCCAGTACCGGATCGGTCGGGAAAATATCAGCGACAACTTCCGCCCGTTCATCCAAGCCGCTGCCGGACCGGTGATCGGCTACGTCCTGCCGCGCTACACCTTCGACGGCGACATGGTCCGCTTCGCCGACCAGTTTCACCCGGTCGAGAACAGCTTCGGCCGCTCGATCTCTCAGGGCAACGTCGCCTGGGGCGCTGGCGGGACCATCGGCGGCGGGGCACAGTTCGGCGACGGGCGCTCGATCCAGGGCGTAACGATCCGCTACTACATCTACCCGTTCTTCGACCCGGTCAAGCTCAGTCTGAACGAGGGGACGGCCAAGCGCGAGGGCAAGCGGATCTTTCAGGGCGTCAGTCTGAGCCTGAATTTCAATCGCTTCTACTGAGCCGCTGCTGTTACCCACACCGCCGGGATCGTCTGCCAACCGGACGATCCCGGCTGCGTTTTACCCCTGACTTCCTGCCCATGCGCCGCTCCCTTGTCGCCCTGCTCGTCGCGCTCCTGACGGCCTCGATTGCCCAAGCGCAGGCGCCGCTGAAGTTCATCATCCGGGTCGATGACGTGCTGTCGCGAAACACCACGTTCACGCCGAGGAGCATCGTTCCGTTCGAGCAAGCGGTCATGTCCCGTGGCGCGAAAGTGACGTGGGGCGTCATCCCGCACCGCTTGATCGAGCCGACCAACGCCGACGGCAAACTGGCCGCCGAGCTGCGCCAAACGGTCGCGAAAGGCAACGAGGTGTCGCTCCACGGCTACAACCACATCTGCACCCGCTGCGGCCAGACGGGCCACGAGATGTGGTGCGCGACCTACAAAACCCCATTCACCTACGCCGAGCAATCGGTCTGGCTGCGCGACGGGCTGACGATCCTGCGCGACCAGCTCGGCCTCACGCCGACCTCGTTCATCCCGCCCGGCCACTACGCCGACACGGCCACCTACCACGCGCTGGCCGACGCTGGCCTGTCGGTGCTGTCCTCGACCGGACCGACGCGGCAAGACATTCGACCGGGTCTCTACAACGTCCAGCAGCACCGTGAGTTTACCTGGACGCTGATGCCCGTCTGGTACGCCGACTCGCTCCACGCCGCGCTGCGCGACATCCGCACCCGTGGCGAGCGCGACAGCTACTATGTGCTGCTGCTGCACGATTACTTCATCCGTTCCGGCTGGGAAAACGGCGTCACGCTCCGCTGGACAAGTGAGTTGCTCGATTCGCTCAACCTCCGCTACGGCAACCGGATCGCCTATCGCACGCTCTCGGAAGCCGCCCGCGAGTTCCAGTCGCCGACCGCCGTTGCCACCCGACCGGCCGCGCCGTCGCCCGACGGCTTCGCGCTGACCGGCGCCGCCCCGAACCCGTTCAACCCGACGACCACCATCGGCTACGAGTTGACTGCGGTCAGCCGCGTCCGGCTGGAGGTGTTCGACGCGCTCGGTCGGCGAATGGCGACGCTCGTCGATGGTGAGGTTGGCGCCGGTCACCGGCAGGCCGTGTGGGACGCGAGCGGGCTCCCGGCCGGATCGTACGTCGCCGTGCTGACCGTGCAGCCGACTGCCGGCGGTCCACCGCGCCGCCAAAGCCGACCGATGTTGCTGTTGAAGTAAGCCAGTTCACCCAACCCCGCATCCACCCATGCGCTATCGTTTTCCGCTCCTCGCCCTGTCTCTCGCTTCACTCTTGATGTTCGGCGGTTGCAAGAAGGACGATAATCCCGTTGAGCCGCTGGAAACGCCGACCGTCGATCTGCTGCCGTTGCAGGTCGGTGCCCGCTGGTCTTACAGGCTGGTGTTGTTCAATGAAGATGGCTCGATCAGCGATTCGCTCTCCTTCGGACTTCCGACGGTCAACGAGAAGGACACGGTCGTCTCGGGAACGCACTGGACGCTGACCAACACCGGTGAGGCGTACAGCAAACAGTCGGACGGCATCCATACGATGGCGGTCAACCGTTTCTGGGCGCGGGCGGTGTGGGCAGTCTGATCTACAAATACCCAGCTCGGGTCGGCTCCGAGTATCCGTTTACGGTCACCCTACCGCCTCTCTCCTTCGTCACCCGCATCCGCGTCGCCTCGGTCAACGCGCAGGTGACGGTCCCGGCCGGAACGTTCTCCTGCTATCAATACGACACGCTCATCCCCTACGGTCGTGAAGTCAGCAGGCGCGATTTTGTGGCGCCTGGAATCGGGCTCGTCCGGCGGGAGCAACTCGGCCCAAATTCCACCGGCGGCCTGTCCGTCTATTCCCGCGTCGATCTGGAAAGCTACTCGCTCGGCACGCCGTGATCCGACGCGGATCGAAGTTGGGCCATTGTTTGCTGAACGCAAGCGACTTGCATTTTCTTTGGCTGATCTCCCGCCGCCTGTGTCCATGCTGAATCGGTTGCGCCCTGCTCTCGCCGTGCTGCTGATGGTGGCGTATGCCATCGGCGGCCCGGTGTTGAGCGCGGTCCACACCCACGAGTTGGGCACCGGTCGGCTGCTGAACTGGACGACGGCGACCCACGCCGCCGACAGCCGGTTCGGTCCGGCGCACCATCCTGAGTTCCGCGCCGAGCGGAGCCGCTCGCTGCTGGTGGGCGATTATGCCGATGTCTGCGGCATCTGCCAATCGCTCTCGGCGATGACCGCGCCCGGCGTGGTCCGCTCGTTTGGCCTCGCGGCGCCGACCCTCGTCGTCACCCGACTGGCCCGACCGCCGTCGTCGGCGCCGGTTGCACCTTGTCTTGCCGACTGTTCCCGCCTCGCCTCCGCCCGCGCCCCACCGCGAGCCTGACCGGCGCCCGTTCCGCTGATGTCGGAACCACACGCGCCCATCCGCTGACGCTGATTCTACCCGACCGCACCCGACTTCCGGGCAGCGAGACGGTGGCTGTTCTGTCAGGCGATTTCTCGTCGGGCAAGTGAACCCAGCGTCAGCAAACGATCCATCAGGCACGAGGCACGGGGGCGAGAGACGTCCCCAGCCGAACCGGATTTCTGGGGACACGACACGATATGCGGAATCACACGCCCTTTCTACTGCTCTTGCTGAGCGGCTTCATCGCAACCACGGCCTCGGCCCAGACGCTGACCGGCCAGATCATCGACGAGACCCGAATCCCGCTGCCGGGGGTCAACGTGGCCGTCGCCGCGCAGCGCTTGGGCAATGCGTCGGACCTCAACGGCCGCTACACGCTGCGGTTACCGGTCGGCAGTTACACGGTCGCCTACTCGTCGGTCGGCTACGGCAAGCAGACCCGTCAAGTCACGCTCGCCGCCGGACAAACCGTCACGCTGAACATCACGCTGAAGTCGAGTCCGCTCGAGGTCGCCGGGGTCGTCGTCTCGGGCACGCCGACGCCGACTGACGCGCTGAGCACGCCGCAGTCGGTTTCGGTCGTCGAAGGGCGGCAGTTGGAGCGCGAGCGGGGGCAGGGGATCGTCCAGTCGATCCAGAACAGCCCCGGCGTGGTCAGCTACTCGACCGGCGCCGGGATCGCCAAACCGGTCATTCGCGGCCTAACGTCGCAGCGGGTGCTGGTCGTGACCGACGGCGTGCGGCAGGAAGGGCAACAGTGGGGCGACGAGCACGGGCCGGAGATCGACGCGCTCGACGTCGAACGGGTCGAGGTGGTGCGCGGCCCGAACAGCGTGCTGTATGGCTCCGATGCGCTCGGCGGCGTGGTCAACGTGATCCGGCCCGGCATCCCGTCGGTCGGTGAAGGCGCGCCGACGCTGGCCGGGAAGGCGCTGCTAAACGGGTTCTCGAACAACGAACAGGTCGCCGGGGCGCTGGCGCTCTACGGCGCGTCGGGGCTAATCGGCTACCGAGGCAACGTCACCGTCCGCCGGGCAGGCGACGTAACCACGCCCGACGGGAAGTTGTTCAATAGCGGCTCGAGCCAGATCAACGGCAGCGCGTCGGTCGGGACGAAAGGGCTGTGGGGCTCGCTGGCGCTTGATGGCGGGCTGTTCAGCCAAGACATCCAGATCCACGAAGACCCGGCCGAGAACCCGACCGCGACACCGTTTCAGAAGGTCCGCCACGGGCGAGTCCACCTGCACGGCGACTTTCCGTTCAAGCCGCTGCGTCTGGAAGTCAACTCATCTTGGCAGAAGAACAGTCGCCGCGAGTTCGGGTCGGCCGACGCTGTCACACCCGACCTGAACCTCGGGTTGACCACGGTCGATTTGGACGTGCTCGCCCACCACAAGCCGATCCGCACGCTGTTCGGCACCGTTGGCCTCTCGTTTCTGAACCAACAGAGTCGGACGCTGGCCGAGGAGCAACTGATTCCGGCGTTCGACCTGACGAACGTCGCGGGGTATGTGTACGAGGAACGGGCGTTCGGTCCGGTCGAGGCGTCGCTCGGCGGTCGCTACGACGGCCGCTGGATGGATGTGCAGCAGAACGACGCGCTTGGCGTCGAAGCGCAGAAGCGGACCTACGGTTCGGCCACCGCAACGGGGGGCGTCGTTTGGCATCTGGCGCAGCCGCTCGGCCTTGCGTTCAACCTCGGTCGCGCGTGGCGGGCGCCGACGGCGTTCGAACTGTTCGCCAACGGCGTCCACGAAGGGTCGGGCCGGTTCGAGATCGGCGACGCCGGGCTGGTGCCGGAGCAGTCGCTGAACGAGGACGTCTCGCTCCGCTACGCGACATCGCGGGTGCAGGGCGAGTTGGCGCTGTTCCACAACCGAATCAACCACTACATCTACCCGAGTCCGACCGGCCAGTTCGACACGACCGGCGCCAATGCGTCGAACTTCCCGATCTACCTCAACCGGCAAACCGACGCGACGCTGCGCGGTGGCGAGTTTCAGCTCCAAGCGCTCGTCTCGAACTGGCTCGTGTTGAGCGGCGGATTCGACCTCGTGCGCGGAACCAACAGCGCCACCGATCAGCCGCTGCCGCTGTTGCCAGCCGACCGGATTCGGCTCGGCGCTCGGTTCACCACAACGCGCGTCGGGCGGCTGACGAACCCGTATGCGTCGATCACCAGCCGGATCGTCGCCCGACAGGGTCGGGTCGATCCGCAGGAGCAGCCGACGGCCGGATACACGCTCGTCGATCTCGGCATCGGCTCCGATCTGATCGTCGGCGGCAACCGGCTGACCGTGGATCTGACCGTGACCAACGCGCTCGACCGGGCTTATCACGACCACCTGAGCCGCTACAAGCTCTACGCGCTCGATCCGGGCCGCGACATCACGTTGAAGCTGTCGCTCCCGTTCATCGCGGCGCGGTGACTCGGGTCAGCGATCAATCGGATTGGGCAACGCGACGGGCGGGACGAGGGCGTGGAGCCGGTTGGTGAGCAAGGTGACATCGGGCGCTCGGGGCGGAACGGTCGGTCCGGCGGCGGCAATCGTCGTCGGGACGAGGCTCGTTTCGGGCAGCCCGGCCGCCCCAACGATTCGCTGCCCGATCTCGAACCGACTCAACCGCTCCGGCCCGACGACGTGCAGCGTCCCGCGAAACGGGTGCGTCCCGAGGGCAACCAGGACGGCGGCGAGATCGGCGGCCCGAAGCGGACAGCGGAACTCGTCGGTGAACAGAGACGCCCGGCCGTCGCGCTGAATGCGGGCGAGCAGCACCTCGTCGGCGCCTCGGTCGCCACGCGGACTCGGGCCGAGAATCAGCGAGGTGCGGACGATGGCGTGATCCGGCAGCGCCGCCCGGATCGCAACTTCGGCCCGAGCCTTCGTCTCGCCATAGACGCTGATCGGCGCGGTCGGATCGGCCTCGGCGTAGGGCGCGTCGAAGCCGGAGAAGACGAGGTCGGTCGAGACGAACACCAGCCGGGCGCCGAGCGCCGCCGCCGCACGGGCCAGCGCCGCCGGGGCGCGCTCGTTGACCGCAATGGCCCGCTGCGGATCGGCCTCGCAATCCTCCGGTCGCGGCATCGCGGCCGTGTGGATGACAACGGCTGGCCGCAGGTCGCGCACCTTTTGCTCGACCTCCGCCTCGTCTTCAAGGCCGAGTTGAAGCCACGTCAGCGCCGGATCGGTCCGCGTCGGCTCTTGGCTGTGGTGCTGCGCCGTCACCTGCTTCCCAGCCTCAAGCGCCAGCCGGACGACCGCGTCGCCCAACAGCCCGTTGCCGCCCGTCACCAGCCACCGCTCGGTCGCCATGTCGCTTCTCCTTTCAACGCGATGAAATTTCGTTCGTCCTGAGAGCGTATCGAAGGACGGCGGTGGCGGCTCCGTTCATGGGTTCGACAGGCTCACCACGAACGGAGAACAGCGGTCCTTTTGCTCACCGATTTTCGAGACTTGATGCCGCTATGTGAAACGCCCCCGTTCGAGCGATTGTCGGACGGGGGCGCGGTGATCAAAAGGGTCAGGAGGCGCGGCGGAGCAGGTCGTCCACCACGTTGGGCGGCAGGACGGACTCGACATCGCGGATCGGCCGCTCGGGCACCTCGTCGTCGGGGCGCTCGGCGTAGTGGC
>JBBSVG010000099.1:0-7593 GCA_038233775.1 Bacteroidota bacterium
GCCCCCGACGCCATCCCCGCCCTCCACCAGCGCGCCGACGCCGCCGTCTGACGCACGATTCCAGTCTCAATACACGACGGGCGGCGCCACTCCGGCACCGCCCGTCGCTGTTTGATGCGGAGATGTGGAACCACCATCTTCAGATTTGGAGGCGATTCGGCGACGTATCACGCTTGTGTGCGACGTAGATGAGACGCAAAAACGCTCCTGGGTAGATCAGATAAATCAGCATAGAAAGCAAGGCTTCGGACAGGGAACAATCATAATCTCGCTAGGAGTTACGCAGTTCAACCCGGAACAGGCGTTTTCAGCCTGAAAACGAGGATTGGATAAGTCGCCAAGAGATCTCAAAACGGCGTTTTCAGGCTCAATTTGGCACTTTTTCATTTCAACTGCGTAACTCCTATCTCGCATCAGAGCGGCTTGCGGTTCGGCGGCGGAATAGAGTATCTGGAGGGAGTCACCCACTTGGACGTCGTCATAGTTCGACACATTTGCACTATGATGCCACAGTTTGCCCCCAACGTCATACCGACAGACGATCCTTCGACCTTCTTTTCGACTCCAAGTTTTTTCGGTCACGACGCCGGTTGTCATCTGGCCTGATTGTCGGATTCGAATGACCCTTGAAGCATCGACTGCATGATGCCAACCGGGCAGCCCGAACAGCCCGAACAGCAAAGCACAATAAATCAGGGCCGGTAACATTCTCACGGCATCTATTGGCTTGTTGTGAACGTGGGCGGCGCCACTCTGGCACCGCCCGTCGCTGTTTACTTGACGGATCGCGCGATCTTGACGCCCGCCTGACGAGCGAGGCCGATCAACGTCGCCGCTTGGTCGGCGGTCAGCACTTCGGCCGGAATCATCATCGGGCTGCCTGCGCCTCGGATCAAGACGAATCCGGCTTTCAGCCGCTGCAAACGGGTGATCTCTGCCCAAGACAACCATGAAGAAGCCGTTTCCGTCCACGCCGTCAAGCCGACCGAGTCAATGGACAGATGGATGGGTCGCTGAGCGTATAGAGCGGCGATTCGTGTGAGCCGGTGAGTGTTGTAGAACCAACCTGCCCAGTAGAGCGCGAAAACGCCGAGCAAAAAGGCCCAGAAGCCGACATCACGGCTTTGCATGAGTTGCCAGATGCTCACAACCGCAGCGAACGCGGCGACCATCAGATACCCGCCCTGTTGCTCCCAGAGATAGGCCCAATACACCGATGTCAACGCTTCCGATGTCACGGTGTAGGTAACGTCGATAGGCGCTGGACCGGCGGCAGTGGGCGAGTCGGTCATGGTTGTCAGCGGATGACTTGGGTCGGGCTGTTATCGTCGCAGCGGCTGTTCGTTGAGGAAACGGACCCAATCGCCGGCCGTCGCAAGACGGCGTGACAAGATAACGTCGGCGGGCGGCGGAAGGAGAGGCCGGGATCAGGCGGGGCGGGCGGGCGGAAGGTCGCAGGCGCCGTCGGTGCAGCCGCCGATGTCGTGTTCGATCCGGCGGCGGATCGGCGCCAGATGGGTCAGCGGGAGGAGCGGCAGGTAGGCGGGGATCTGTCGGCAGAGCAAGCGGATGCAGGCGATTCCGCGCAGCGTGACGCCGGTGCGGAGGTCTTGCACCGCGATCTCGCCGATCTTCAACGGCGGACCGTCGGGCACCGGCTCGGTCGAACTTTCAAAGCGACCGAGCCAGTCCATCCGCTCGTGCATCCGGGAGAGCGCTGCGCAGCGGGCGCAGTCGGGGTGGCGGTAGAGGCGAATCGTGGGCATGGCTCGGCCGTCCAAGTACGGTTAAACGTTCAACCACCAGTTGAGCTTGATCAGGAAGATGTTCGTCCCGTGCTCGCTGAACAGCGAGCCGAAGTCGTGTCGCGGCGCGAAGGTCGGGTTCGGCTCGTAGGACTCGCGGCCGTGCGACCAGACGGCGTAGAGCGTCGAGCCGGGCCGGTATTCCCAGCGGAGCACCGCGTTGACGTTGACCGCGCGGAAGTTGAAATCGGGGTTGCCGATCCCGAACCCCGGTCGGCCACCGGGCACCGCATCGACCGCGTAGTCGCCGTTGAGGGGGTTCGCGCTGAGGGTGCGGAACCGGTCGGTATAGTGCGGGGCAAGCGGGTTCGCCAGATTCGCCTCGCGGAAGCCGCCGTAACCGCCGGAAGAGGCGAACGGCTGCGTATAGAGTTGGAAGCTCGTCGTCGGCGTGAACGTGTGGTTGAGTCGGAACGAGAGCGCAGCGGTGTTCTGCTTCAGGTCGCCGAACACGTAGGTCGCCTGCGGCTGCCCGAGGTCGTTGATGTAGCGAGAGGTCTGGACGTACTGCCAGGCCGAGTGGTTGTAGCCGTACGACGGCGCGACGGTCAGGTTCGTCCGGCCCGAGACGCGCCAGGTGACGTAGAGCGACAGGTCGTAGGACAGACCGCCGGATTCCTCCTCGCTCCCGACATTCACGTCCGGCTCGATGCTGAGCGCCTTGCGGCTGTCGGTGGAGAAGCCGATCCACGCGTTGGTGAAACCGGGGCGACGGATGCCCGGCCCGCCGCGCAGCGCCCTCGTGTCGAGCGCCGCGAAGTCATGCCCGACGCCACCCCACGCCTGCCAGTAGTTGAGGAACTGGACATTGCCGTTGACGTTGCCGCCGATGCCCGTCAAGCGCCTACCGAAGTCGATGTTGTGCCACAGGTTGAAATTCAGCGAGCGGGTGCGGGTGAGCTTGTTCGGCGTGAACTTGCGGTAACCACCGTAGAGCACGTTGGTGATGTCGTCGGCCGAGCGCTCGTAGCCGAGATCGTTGACCTCGAAGCCGGGCGAACGGGCCTGCCCGAGCAGCCCGACCCGCCACGTTCCCTTGACCTTGCTGACGGTGTAGTTGCCCATCCACCCGTTGAGCCGATTGCGAGACGGATCGAGCGTGACGTAATCGGCGTCCGTCCGACCGTAGTAGCGCGCCGGTGAGTTCTGCAAGCGGAGGATCGCCGACGAGTCGCCTTTGACGGTCGAGCCGAGCAGATAGCCTGTCGCCTGCCACTTGTCGCCGCCGAAGCGTATCGAGCCGTCGATCCCGCCGGTGAACGCGGCGCCGGGCAACTGCGCGCCGAGCCGGGTGCCGTCGAGCTTGCGGACCGTGCTGGTGACGATCCCGCCGACCTGCGTCCGGCCGTTGTCGAGATCGCGTCGGACTCGGAGCATCGAGTAGTTCGTCAGCGGCTCGACGAGTTGATCGTCCTGCGACTGGCCGAGGCTGTTGGCGATGTGCGCCTCTTGCTTGCCGGTCAGCGCCGAAAGCGCCCCGACCGACCAGCCGGAAGCCGTGCGGCCCGATAGCTTGGCCGCCCCCAGAATCGTCGTCTGCGCCGGGGAATCGACATAATAGCCGCCATCGGACAGCGAAACCCGACCCTGCGGGGCGCGGCCGATCCGGCGCGAGTAGAACAGTTGCTCGTTGGCCCCACCGCCGTCGCCGAGCGCGAGGCCAAAGCGGTAGATGTCGGCCCCTTCCGTAAAGAACGGCCGCTGCTCCTGCAAGAACGTCTCGAAAGCCGACAGGTTGACCTGCGACGGGTCGGCTTCAACTTGGCCGAAGTCGGGGTTGACCGTCAGATCGAGCGTCAGGTTGCTCGTCACGCCATACTTCAGGTCCATCCCGAGCCGATTCTGCCAGTCGCTCTGGTGGTAGAACGGATCGGCCTCGGCGCCCGGCGCCCGAGTCAAGCGGCTGACGGTGTAGGGCAGCACCTCCAGGTGTCGCGGCGGCGTCAGCCCGGTGAGTCCGTGCAGCTCGCCGTAAGTGGCGACCGGTCGCGGCTCGTCGCGCTTCATCGGTGCCCAGGACGACCGCTCCTTCGCCCGCTGCATGTTGCGCGACAGTTGCAGCCCCCAAACGCCGTCGCCGCCGGACGAGAAGCGAAGGGCCGAGAGCGGGATGCGGAACTCGGCCGTCCAGCCCTGCTCGGTGATCGCCGTCGCCACGTCCCAGACGGCGTCCCAGCTCGCGTCGAACTGATTATCGACCGCCGTGAAATCCTGTTTCACACCGACCGGATTGACCGAGAACGCATACGCCGTCCGCTTGTCGTGCTGCGAGTCGATGAAGACGTTGAGCCAGTCCGATGGCGAATCGTCGTCGCGCCGGGTGAGCTGGGCCATGATCTTCGACGGGTCGGGGTCGGTTGCCTCGAGCGCGACGTAGATCGCGTCGTCGTCGATCAGCACCCGGCCGACGGTCGGGTAGCGCGACGGCTGGCCTTCGTCCGGCTCGGTCTGGGTAAAATTCGTCATCACCGTCGCGCCCGCCCACGCGGCATCATCCAGCCGACCGTCGAGCTTCGGCGGCGCGACGCCAGCGGCGATACGGAACGCGGCGACCTGCGGCGGGGCGGCGACACCGGCGGGCGGCGCAGCGGGTTTCGGCGTCGGATCGCCACCGGCGACCAACTGGAGCGCGGCAAACAAAGCAAGCATGGGAAACTCTCGTCGGGGGAAGATCGGAGCGGAGCGAAACGGCGGCGATTCCGCCGGGGTACGGCCCTACTGCCGTTGCAGTTGCACGTCGCCGGAAAACGTATTGATCCGCAGTCCGGCCGAGCCGGTGCCGAGCATGAAGCGGAGCGACGAGCCCGGTCCGTAGCGGCTGGTCCGCTCCGCCGTCGGCCCGAAGGCGTTCGTCAGGTCGCCGGAGAAGGATGAGAAATCGACAGCGAGATCGCTCTCGGACGGAATCGAGATCACCACATCGCCCGAGTGGGTGGTGATCGTCGAGGCGCCGTTCGGGTCGAGCGTCCCGGCAAACGTCAGGTCGCCGGAGACCGATTCGTAGCGCAGCGCCCGGAACCGCCTGCCGGTGATGGTTGCGTCGCCCGAAACTGTCGAGAGGTCGATGTTGCCCCCGGCGCCGCGCAGAATCATGTCGCCCGAGACGGTCCGGGCGCTGACGCCAGCCGTCGTCCCGGAAGCGGTCACATCGCCTGAAACGGTGGTCAACTCGACCGCCGCCGCCACGCCACGCAGCTCGATGTCGGCGCTGACCGTCTCGACCGAGACCCGGCCGCGAGCGGGCAACCGGACGGTCAGGTCGCTGCCCTGGACGTTGTTGGCGCGGCGGGGAATAATGACCCGAATCTCGGTTGCATCGCCGCGTGTGGTCACGTCGAGCCGTTCGGTGCCGTGACCGAGCGTGCCGCTGATCTGGATCTCGTCGCGGTCCCAGCCGATCACTTCGACCGAACCGGCGGTGTTGTGGATCGACACCTGACCGGCGGATGAGACGGGCACGCGGCGGTCGATGGGCGTCTGCCCTCGAGCCGGTCGGGCGACGCCGACGGCGGCAAGCAGGGCAGCGAGGAGCACGGTTTTGGTCATGGCGATCTCAGGGGTTCGGAGCTAAAAAGGTCGGTCAGAGCGAGACGACCTGCCGCAGCAGATCGACCTTGCGGCGGTACATCTCGGTCATCAGATGCGCCAGTTCGGGGTTGGCCGGGTCGCGGGACAGCGCCGCGCGGCTCTCGGCAATCGCGTCGTCGATCAGCTTCAGGTTCCGCTCGACGACGACAATCGTCTCGGGCGACAGCCGGGCGCGGTTCTGCTCGAGCACTTGTTGCAGGTCGTCGGCCGTCCGCAGATACGCTTGCTCGGTCGGCGCCAACGCGACGAGCGCCGTCGTCACGGGCCGATCAACCGGCACAGCGGCCAACTCGACCGGCGCGGGCTGCTGCCGCCGGAGGACGAGCGTCGTGACGGCTGCCGTCACAGCCATCAGCAGCATCGCGGCGACGGCGAGCGTCCAGACCAGCCGACTCGGGCGGCGCTCACCCAACCGGTCGCGGCCGATGGCGGACCGGTCGGGCAGCGCGGTCGGTCGTGAGGCAGCGCGGGGCGCGAGTCGGGCCGAGATGTCGGGCCACAGGTCGCGGGTCGGCTCAACCGCCGTCGGCAGCGCGGCGACCGTCGAGAGCAGCGATTCGAGCGACGCCAGTTCGGCGCGGCACGGTTCGCAATCGCCCAAGTGCCGGGCGACGGCCTCGACCTCGCCGGTCGGCAGGGTGCCGTCAACGAAATCATCGAGTCGGCGGAGCACATCGTCGTGGGTCATCGGGACAGCGCCTTCTGCAACAGTTTCCGGGCTCGATGCACCTGCGCCTTGCAAGTGCCGACCGCGCAGCCGAGCATCTCGGCCATTTCTTCATGCTTGTAGCCTTCGACCGCGTGGAGGACGAACGCCGTCCGCGCCCCCGGCGGCAGCGACGCCATCGCCGCTTCGAGATCCATCGCCTCGCCCGGCATCGACTGCTCGCCGGCGAACCCGTCCAACTCGTCCAGTTCGGTCGTCATCGCAACTCGGGCCGAGCGCCGACCTTCGCTGCGTTTGGCTTCGAGCACGACGTTGACCGTCAGCCGGTGCAGCCAGGTCGAAAAAGCGCTCTCGCCGCGATACTGATCGAGCCGCTCCCACGCCCTGACGAACGCATCCTGCACCAGCATCTCGGCCCAAACCGGATCGGCCGTCATCCGCAAACAGAGCGCGTTGAGCCGACCGACCTGCTGCCGGTAAAGTTGCTCGAAGGCCGCAACCTCGCCCCGCTGCGCCCGGCGGACGAGCGGATCGATCCGCTCCATCCCCGCCTCCGGCGCCCCAAATCGGGCGATAGTGCCCGACGTTTCCGATCCGCCCACTGGTTCAAGCCAACTCACGACGCGTTCCTCAACGGTGGCCTCCATCGGTGTCTCACGGCTCGGGGCTGCGCTCTGGCGGATCGGGCAACGCTGCCCTGTACTGCTCAGATGCCGCTCGGCCGGGTTTGGTTTACGGACCTGCACGGGGAAAAAGCGCGACGCTCGGGCCGACGGCTTCGTATCTTACGGCGATACCGCCGGTCTGCCTGCAACCTGCCGAGAGCGCCCCGATGCACGACGAGTCCCCGCTGAAACCGGTCGTCCTGAGCGGGATGCGCCCGACCGGACGGCTGCACTTGGGCAACTACGTCGGCGCGCTCCGGCCGTGGGTCGCGATGCAGGACAACTATCACAACTACTTCTTCTCCGCCGATTACCACGCGCTGACGACGAACCCGGACAGCCGTTTGGTCGAAGATCATACGTTCGAGATGATCGTCGATTGGCTGGCGGCTGGGATCGATCCCGAGCAGAGCGTGCTGTTCCGCCAATCGCAGGTCAAGCAACACGCCGAGTTGCATTTGATCTTCTCGATGCTGATCGGCGTCGGCCGATTGGAGCGCAACCCGAGCCTGAAGGAACAGGTCCGCGACCTGCGCGACAAGCTCGACGAGTCCACCGGCGAGGGCATCTCCTACGGCCATCTGGGCTATCCGGTCTTGCAGGCGGCCGATATTCTGCTCTACGGCGGCGCCGTCGTCCCGGTTGGCGAAGATCAGGTGCCGCACGTCGAGATCACCCGCGAACTGGCCCGGCGGTTCAACGAGACGTATGCCCGAGACGGCGTTCCGCCGGTGTTCCCGGTGCCCGAGCCGAAGCTGAGCGAGACGCCGCGACTGGTCGGCGTCGATGGTCGAGCAAAAATGTCCAAATCGCTCGGCAACACGATCTTGCTGTCCGACGACCCGAAAACGGTCGAGAAGCAGATCAA
>JBBSVG010000100.1:0-7572 GCA_038233775.1 Bacteroidota bacterium
GGGGCGCGAGTGCCAGACTGACAGACCAGACGGAAGGAGCCGAGTTCGAGATGATGAAAGACGATGAGCAGGAGATGTTCGACGGGGTCGAGGGCGCTGGCGTGATCGTCAAAGGCATCCTCTTCACCGACGAGGGCAAGGAGATGCTGACCGACGCCTACGACCGCTACCGTGAGGTCGATGAAACGCCGTCGGAGGAAGGGTTCAGCCAGTCGGTCCGGCCGCTGGTGCACCGGATGCTGGAGAACGGGCAGGCGTTCAACATCTCGTTCTCGCTCAACTGACGAGTCGGCTGCTGCGGCTGCCCGACTGTTCCCGCGCCTCGGCCAGCTTGGTCGGGGCGCGGCTATTTCGGGGCACTTGGGAGCCGGTTCGGCCGTTCACCTTGCGTTCTGCCCGACCGGCGGGTTATCTTCAGTTCTCCCGACGACGCCCCGCCTCCGGCTTCTCCGCCGGTCACCTCTAACCCCTCGTGCGCATGAAAGCAGTCATCATGGCCGGCGGCTTCGGCACGCGGCTCCGTCCCCTGACGGCCAACGTTCCCAAGCCGATGGCGCCGATGCTGAATCGGCCGATGATGCACCACATCGTCGAGCGGCTGCGCGAGGCCGGCATCACCGAGATGGTGTCGCTGCTCTACTATCAGCCCGAGGCCATCGAGTCGTACTTCGGCGACGGGTCGGCGTTTGGCGTGTCGATGAGCTACATCCGGGCGGAATCCGAGTTCGGCACCGCTGCCGCCGTCGGCTTGGCCCGCGAGTTCTTGGGCGACGAGCGGTTCATCGTCATCTCGGCCGACGTGCTGACCGACATTGATCTGCTCGACGCCGTTCGCTTTCACGACGAGAAGAAGGCCCAAGCGACGCTCGTCCTGACGCGCGTGACCAACCCGCTCGCTTTCGGCGTCGTCATCACCGACGAGGCCGGGCGGATCACGCGGTTTCTCGAGAAGCCGTCTTGGGGCGAGGTGTTCTCGGACACGATCAACACCGGGATCTACGTGCTCGAACCGGGCGTGCTCGAACTGATCCCGCCTGAAACGAACGTCGATTTCTCCAAAGACCTGTTTCCCCGGATTCTGCGCGACGGGCTTGGCCTCTACGGCCACATCGCCCCCGGCTACTGGCGCGACGTCGGCAACCTCGACGAGTACCAGCAAGCGCACCGCGACGGGCTGAGCGGCGCCGTTCACGTCTCGGTCGATGGCGAGACGACCGACGGCGTCTCGGTCGGTGACGGAACCACGGTGCCCGACTCGCTCGTGACCGAAGGCCGGGTCGTGCTCGGCAAGCAAGTGAAACTCGGCGAAGGCGTCACGCTCTGCAATACGGTTCTCGGCGACGGCGTGACGGTCGGCGACGGCGCGAAACTGAGCGGGGTCGTCGTTTGGGCCGGATCGAAGCTCGGCGCCGGGGCGCAAGTGACCGATGCGGTGCTGTGTCAGGAGGTCGAGATCGGCGAGCGGGCGACGGTCGAGGAGCGCGTCTTCGTCGGCGATGGCTGCCGGATCGGTGCCGGAGCCGTGATTCGCTCGGGCGTCAAGCTGTGGCCGGGCAAGACGGTCGATGCCGGGGCAACCCTTGCGACCTCGCTGGTTTGGGGCGACACATGGCGGCGCGAGCTGTTCACCAACAGCCGAATCACCGGCCTATCGAACATCGAGATGACGCCGGAGTTCGCCGCCAAGCTCGGCGCGGCGTTCGGCTCGCTGCTCGGTCCCGGCGCGGCGGTGGCCGTCAGCCGCGACCCCGACAACATGAGCCGGGTCGTCCACCGCGCCGTCATGTGCGGGCTGATGTCGGCCGGTGTCGCGGCGCACGACCTGCGGACCGTTCCGATTCCGGTCCTGCGACACACGTTGCGCGGCTCGAAGGAGATCGCGGGCATCCACACGCGGAAGAATCCCGGCGATCCGCGACTGACCGACATGATCTTCTTCGACGCCGACGGAACCGACCTCTCGGCGGCGCGGACCAAAGCGCTCGAGCGGACGTTCGCCGGCGAGGATTTCAAACGGGCGGCCTACGACAAGATCGCCTCAATCAGCTTCTCCGACCGCGCCGCCGAGTCGTACCGCGACGAGTTTCTGGCCGCGCTCGATACCGACGCGATCCGCCGGGCGAAGCTGAAAGTCGCGCTCGATTACGCCAACGGCGTCTCGTCCACCCTGTTCCCGGCGATTCTGGGCGAGCTGAACGCCTCGGTCATCGGGCTGAACGCGTATCTCGACCCGCGCGCCCTGTTTCGCACGCCGGAGCAGTTCACCGCCGCAGCGGCCGAACTCGGTCGCGTCGTCACGTCGCTCGGGCTGGACGCGGGCTTTATGATCAACCCCGGCGGCGAGCGGATTCACGTCGTGACGGCCGACGGTCGGCTGGTGACGGATTCCGAACTGCTGTCGTGGGTGACGTGGCTCGTGCTCAACGTCGAGCCGGACATCCAGAAGCTCGCCGTGCCCGTCACCGCGTCGAACCGGATCGACGGGTTGGCCCGCGCTTCGGGCGTCGAGGTCGTGCGGACCGCCGATTCTCACTTGGCGCTGATGCGAACCGTTACGACCGACCGGACGGTTGGCTTCGCGGGCGGGTCGCGGGGCGGGTTCATCTTCCCGCGCTTCTTGTTCGCGGTGGACGGGATGTTCAGCGTGGCGAAGCTGCTCGAACTGCTCGCCCGCTCCGGTCGCTCGCTGGCCGAAGTCGCCGCTGCGGTCGATCAAGCCGTGCCTGCGACGGCCACGGTTCGGCATGAGGTCCAGACGCCGCGCGACCGGAAAGGGACGATCATGCGCCAACTGATGGCCCACGCCGAGAGCCACCCGCACGAACTCGTCGATGGCGTCAAGCTGACGCTTGGCGGCGCGGACGAGGGGGTCGAGCGCTCGACGACGGTGCTGATCCTGCCCGAATCGGAGCGCGACACGTTCACCGTGCTGGCCGAGGGACCGGACCACGCGCACGTCCACAAGCTGGCCGAGCGCTACGTCGGCCACGTCTCCGACTGGCGCGATTCGGGCAGCGGCAAGTAGTTCATTTGTCTGATTGATTCGCTTTTTATCGCTCTCCCTGCTCCCGGTCTCCGCATGAAAGTCAGCGACGTGTTGGGCGAGGCGTTTATCGCCGTCAACCTGCCGGGCAAGACGAAAACCGAGGTTTTGGAGGGGCTGATCGCGCTGATCGGCACCTCGCCGAAGGTGCTCGATTTAGCCAAAGTCCGCCAAGCGATCCTCGACCGGGAAAAGATCATGTCCACCGGGGTCGGCAAGGGGTTCGCCATCCCGCACGGCAAAACCGACGCGGTCGGCGACATGGTGGCCGCCTTCGCCGTGACCGAGCACCCGATTGATTACCAATCGCTCGACAACGAGCCGGTCCGGCTGATGTTCCTGCTCGTCGGCCGCAACGCGATGGTCAGTCCGCATATCAAGCTGCTCAGCCGGATCTCGCGGCTGATGAACAAGCCCGACTTCCGCGCCGCGCTGCTGGCGACGAAAACCTCGGCCGAGGTGCTCGCGACGTTCCGCGAGGAGGAATCGCGCTTCCTCGACCTCTGACGGCGGGCGCTGCGTCCCACCGTACCGTATCTTTGGGCGACCGGCGCCAGAGGGTGCCGCCGGTCGCCCGTTCTCATCTACCGACCCCGCCCCGACCGTGGCCCGTTTTCAGACCGTCAAAGGGACGAAAGACGTCCTGCCGACCGACGCGCCGAAGCTGCACCGGCTCGAGACCATCGTCCGCAGCGCCTTCGAGCGGTACAACTACCGCGAGATTCGGACGCCGCTGTTCGAGGAAACGGCGCTGTTTGCCCGTGGCATCGGCGTGGCGACCGATGTCGTGATGAAGGAGATGTACACCTTTACCGACCGGGGCGGCCTCTCGGTCACGCTCCGGCCGGAGATGACGGCGTCGGTCGTCCGGGCCTATGTGCAACACGCGTTGGGCGGCCAAATGCCGTTGCAGAAGCTGTGGTACATGGGACCGATGTTCCGCCAAGAGAACGTCCAGAAAGGCCGGCTGCGGCAGTTTCACCAGTTCGGTGCCGAGGCCATCGGCTCGGATCACGCCTCGGTCGATGCCGAGATGATCGCGCTGATGGTGTCGGTTTTCCGCGCCTTCGGACTCGACGGCCTCACGCTGCGGCTGAACTCAGTCGGTGACGCTGAGTGTCGTCCGGCCTACAAAGCCGCGCTGCAAGAGCATCTGCGGCCGAATATCGAAAAGCTCTCGGCGATCAGTCAGACGCGGTTCGAGACGAACCCGCTGCGGATTCTCGACTCGAAAAGCGAAGCCGACCAAGCGCTGCTCGATGGCGGTCCGGTCATCACCGATTTCCTCAACGACCGCTGCCGTCGGCATTTTCAGGAAGTGCGCGGCCACCTCGACCGGCTGAACATCGCTTACACGCTCGACCCGAAGCTCGTTCGTGGCCTCGATTACTACACGATGACGGCGTTTGAGCTGATCTCGACCGATCTGGGCGCCCAAAACGCGCTCGGCGGCGGCGGGCGGTACGACCGGCTGATCGGCGAACTCGGCGGCAAACCGACCCCGGCCGTCGGCTGGGCGGCGGGCGTCGAGCGGCTGATGATCGCGCTGGAGGAGCGGAAGTTCGACTTCGGCGACGGACCGGCCCCGGCGGTGTACATCGTCGCCATCGGCGACGGCGCCCGGCAGGCGGCCCTGCCGATGGCGGTTCATCTGCGAGAGGAAGGGATCGCGACCGAACTCGACCTGCTGCAACGCTCCGTTCGGGCGCAGTTCCGCGACGCTGAGGATCAAGGTGCGCCGCTCGTGCTCGTGCTCGGCGACGATGAACTGGCGAGCGGGACGATCAAGCTGAAAGACATGGGCGGTCACACCGAGGAGACGGTTTCATCCGAACGGACCCGGCTGACGCTGCTGATCCGGGCGCGGCTGCGGGAAGTGACGCTCCACTCGGTCCACGGCCCCGCCGCGACCGATCCCGACGACTACCCGCCGACGGCGGCCTGACCCCAGCCTTATGATCCGCGACGGTATCCTGTTTCGCCTGCCGTTCATCGACCTGCCGATCTACGTCTTCGGCGTGATGGTCGCCCTTGCCTTTCTGGCGGCCAACTGGCTGACCGGCAAGGAACTCGAGCGCAAGGGCGACAACCCGGAGATCATGGGCGAGGTGACGATTCTCGCCCTCGTCGGCGGCATCGTCGGCGCGAAGATGTTCCATATTTTGGAGAACTGGGGCGAGTTCGTGCAAGACCCGACCGGGATGCTGTTCTCCTCCGGCGGACTGACGTTCTACGGCGGGCTGATCGTCGCGGCGATTCTGATCTACTGGCGACTCCACGCGCGCGGCCTCTGGCCCGCCCTGCTGGCCGACGCACTGGCGCCGGGCCTCATGCTCGCCTATGGGATCGGCCGGATCGGCTGCCACCTGTCCGGCGATGGCGACTACGGCGTGCCGACGAGTCTGCCGTGGGGCATGGTCTACGATGTCGGCGTGGTCAAGCCGCACGCGGCGTTCGCCGGGACGCCCATCGCCGCCGCCTTCCCCGGCGGCTTCGTCCCCGACACGACGCCGCTGCACCCGGCGCCGCTCTATGAACTGCTCTACTCGCTCGTCATCGTCGCGATTCTGTGGCGCTTTCGCAAGCACCTGCACCCGGCCGGATGGCTGTTTTTCATGTACTTGGTGCTCTCCGGCGCCGCCCGGTTCGCGGTTGAGTTCATCCGGCACAACAACAAGCTGATCGGCTGGATGACCCAAGCGCAACTCATCGCGCTCCTCACGATGGCCGTCGGACTGATCGGGATGGTTCTGCTCCGCCGCACCGTCTCGCCCGCCGCCGCCGGCCAACTCGGCTCGGCCAACCGGCCGGGGAGAGCAGTCGGATTGATGAGCGATGAGCGATGAGCGATGGAAAGGCGATTGCAGATTGATGAACCGGCGGCTCGGCGCTGTTTTCGGATGACAGCCAATCTCCGTTCGTGGTGAGCTTGTCGAATCCATGAACGGAGCCGCCACCGCCGCCCGCGTCTGTTCTCTTGCCGTAAGCTGACAGCCGACAGCCGATAGCTTCTTTTGCCGTTTCTTGCCGTGAGCTGACGGCTGATAGCTGACAGCCGATAGCTTCTTCCCGCCAGCTTTTCCCAAACGACATGGCCGACGTTCTCTACGGCAAGCATCCGGTGCTCGAGGCGCTGAAGGCGGATCAGCCGCTGGAGAAGGTGTTCGTCCAGCACGGACAGACCGGGCGGATGTTCGACGAGATCGCGCGGCAGGCGCGGCGGCGCGGGATCGTCGTGGCCGAAGTGCCGTCGGGACGGTTGAGCGAGCTGGCGCCGGGCGTGTCGCATCAGGGCGTCGTCGCGCTGGTCGGCTCGGTCCGCTACGCCGAGCTGCCCGATCTCGTCGCACTCGGTTCGGCCGACAACCCGACCTTTCTGGTGCTGCTCGACGGGATCGAAGACCCGCACAATCTGGGCGCGATCATCAGGACCGCCGAGGCGGCCGGGGCGCACGGATTGGTCATCCCGAAGCACGGCGCCGTCGGCGTGACCGATGTGGTCCACAAAACCAGCGCAGGCGCGACCGCGTATCTGCCCATCGCACGGGTGACGAACTTGGTCCACGCGATGACGGAACTCAAAGCGGCGGGCGTGTGGATCGTCGGCACGGCCGGCGACGAGGCGGCGAGCCGACCGCACACGTCGGTCGATTATCGCGGCCCGATTGCGCTCGTCGTCGGTTCGGAAGGCAGCGGGATGCGCCGGCTGGTTCGGGAAGGGTGCGACTTTCTGGTCTCGATCCCGATGCGCGGCCAGATCGAGTCGCTCAACGCCTCGGTCGCTGCCGGCGTCGGCCTCTACGAAGCCGTTCGGCAGCGGTTGGGCGGCGAGCCGACCAAAGGCTGACCGTTAGCTCCGCAGCACCTTCATCGCGTCAGTCCAGCGGCGCAGTTCGGTCAGCATCGCGATGGCCGCCTGCTCCTGAATCGCGTTCGCCTCGAACTTGGTCTTATCGGCCGACAAATGCTGGGCGAAAAATGGGATGTTGACCGCTTCCGGCAGCGGCATCATCTTCAGCGTCGTGACGATCTGCTTGGTCATCTGCACCGAGCGCGTCCCGGCCGAGACCCCGCCGTAGCTGACGAACGCGACCGGCTTGTACGCCCACTCGGTCGCCAGATAATCGAGCGCGTTGACCAGCGACGGCGGCGTGCCGTAGTTGTACTCCGGCGTGACCAGCACGAACGCATCGGCCTTCGAGATCAGCGCGCTCCACGCTTTCGTGTGCTCGTGCTCGTACTGCCGCAGCCTCGGGTGGTTCGCCTCGTCGTACATCGGCAGGGCGATCTCGGCCAGATCGACGAGTTCGACCTCGAACGCGCCGTGCTTCTTCGCGGCTTCAACCGCCCAGTTGGCGATGACCGGACCCACCCGACCCGGCCGGGTGCTGACGACGACGACATACAGAACAGGCATCGTTTCGCTCGATTCGTTGACGGTGACAGCCGATCAACACGCCAAACGAACCGTTGAGTTCGGCCGCCGTCACGGCGTCAGGTCGAGTCCGGCCCACGGACCGGTACAGAAA
>JBBSVG010000101.1:0-7570 GCA_038233775.1 Bacteroidota bacterium
AACCGACCGTCCGGTGCTGTTGACCGGCGAAACCGGCGTCGGGAAGAACCTGTTGGCCCGTGCGATCCATCTGCACAGTGCTCGACGGACGTGCCCGTTTCGGACGATCAGCGGCGCGACCTCGCCCGAATCGCTGCTCGACGGGCTGCTGTTTGGTCGCTCCACCGGTGAGCCGGGCTTGGTCGAATCCGCCCGCTGCGGGACGCTCTTGATCGACGAGATCGACGGGCTGACGCCGTCTTTACAGGATAAAGTGCGTTGGGCGATGGAAACCGGCCAGCTGAACGGTCGGCCGACCGATGTCCGCTGGGTCGCCGCGTCGTCCCGCGATCTCGCGGCCGAGGTCGCCGCCGGTCGGTTCGATGCCGGCCTGTACGACCGGTTCCGCGCCGATCATCGCCCCGTCCCGCCGCTGCGCGACCGCCCCGCCGACATCGCCGGGCTGGCCGACGGGTTCGTCCGCCGCTTCGCCACCCGTCACGGCCGACCGGCCCGAGGCGTCTCGCCTGAGGCGCTGTCGCTGCTCGAAGCCTACCCGTGGCCGGGCAACGTCCGCGAGTTGGAGAACACGATGCAGCGGGCCGTTCTCCTCGCCGACACCGCCCGCATCACCCCCGCAGACCTTCCTTCAACCCTGACCGATCCGCTGCCCATTGGCTGAACCGCGTGGCGCGTGGCTCATTCGTCGGCGGTGAGGGCAAGGAGTTGGGTGACGTAGGCGGATTTGTCGGGGCCGTGCAACTCGACGAAGCGCTCAAACAGCACTCGACTCTCGGCGGCGAGCACCGGGCCGACGATGCGCGGCATCTGCGCTTCGGGGCTGACCGGCGCGGCGACCCGTCCCGTCCCGTTGTCGGCTGGCGCTTGCAACGCATAGACGATGGTCTCGACGGCGGCTTCCATCGCGGCGCCGGTGCACATGACGCACGGTTCGAGCGTCGAGACGAGAATCAGGTCGCGGGCGTCGAGCGGGACTTTGCCAGCGGCTCGAGCGAAGGTCACGATCTCGGCGTGGGCGGTCTTGTTCTGCGACCGGTTCATCTCGTTGAAGCCTCGGGCCAGAATCGACCCGTCGCCGCGAGCCAGGACGCAGCCGATGGGCGCCTCGCCGTCGGCCATGCCGCGTTCGGCCTCGGTCAGCGCGGCGCGCATCAGCGACTCGATCAAGGCGCGGGTCAGGTGCGCGGGACCGGGCGAGGCCAGCGCGAGCGCGTCGTCAAGATCGTCCATCAGCGCTTTGAGATCGGGCCAGACGCGACGGGCACCGGCCGAGCGGAGCGCCGTGATGTGCTCGTCGCCGGAGCCCAGAGCCAAGCAGACGAGTCCGGCGGTGCGACACGACTGGGCGGCCGGAACCGTCTCGACCAGCCGCATCGCTTGGGCCGGGGAGAAGCCCCAGCCGTCCAGTTGCACCAACGCCGCCGCGAGATCATCGGCGACGGCATCGAAGCGCTCGTCGTCCCGGTGCGACGGGTTGTCGTCGGTCAGCAGCACGGTTTTCAAGCCACGATCCCGCAGGTCGCCGATCAGCGCGGCGGCGTCGGGGTGACGGGCGAGAGATTCGTCGATCAGCACGGCGTCGAGGGCCATCGGGTGCGCTCCGGCAGGTGAATGTTGGGCGGACAACACCGGCGACCGTCCCGATAGCTCCCGGTATTCAGCGATGTGTGAAGCCGTGATGCCGGACGACCCAACGTGTCGGTCGATCCAACCCCTCCCCCTCGGGGAGAGCGGTAGTGGACTGCTACCGCAGGCGCGACAGCGGCGGTGGGGCGTCGTTGTTGACGCCAGCTGACACAACGACGCCCCCCGCTCGGCTATCGTCGGCTGCCCCTCGGCGGGGGGCGGTTGTCTCGGCGGTTGGGGTGGCTCAACCTTCTCTGAAAACTGCTCTGTCTCCCGGTTCTACCCGGTCGCGGCGACGGTGGCGATGGCGACGGATTCGGCCCCGGCGGCGAACAGGATGCGGGCGCAGGCGGCCAGCGTCGCGCCGGTGGTCAGTACGTCATCGACGAGCAGCAGCGACCGGTCGCGCACCGTTTCGGGCGGGACGGCGAGGGCAAAGGCATCGGCGAGATTGCGGCGGCGACCGTCGATGTCGAGGCCGGTCTGGCTCGGCGTGTGTCGGGTGCGGCGGATCAGATCGGCGACCGGGACTCCGAGCGCCGGGGCCAGTCCGAGCGCGAGTTGCTCACTCTGGTTGAAGCCGCGCTCGATCCGCTTGGCCGGGTGCAGCGGCACCGGGACGACGGCCGAGAGCCCAGCGAGTTCGGCGTCGCCCAAAAGCGCTGCGCCCAAGCGCCGACCGAGATCACGGGCCAGCGCGGTCCGGCCGCCGTACTTGATCCCGTGGAGCAGCCGCTGGACCTGTCCGCCCCGGTCGAACCGGTACAGCGCCGTCACCCGCCCGACTGGCGCTTGGCCGACGAAGCGCGACTCCAGTTCCGCCTCAAGGGCTCGGTCGCCGACGAGTTTCGTCCATCGCTCGTGGCACGAGCCGCAGACGGCGACCGCATCGGGTCGCAGCGGGGCGCCGCAGACCAGACAGAGTCGCGGGTAGATCAGATCGAGCACCGCACCGGCGGCGGTTCGGCTCCAACGGGTCATGGTCAAGGCGGTCTCCTGATGAACCAGCATCGCCCGGAAGATAGCGCGGGGCGGGAGCGATTGGCCGACGGTCGGCGTTAGCCGGGAAACCAACCGCCCGAGCCTGACCATGAGCGCCGCCGAGCCGCTGACGATCCTGTTGTCCTTCGCGCACCCGGACGACGAGTGCTTCGGCACCGGGGCCGCGTGGCCGCGTTATGCCGCCGAGGGCGTCCGCATTCACCTGTTCTGCGCGACCGACGGCGGCGCTGGTTCGGTCGGCACGCCCCCGATCACGACGCGGGACGAACTCGGCCGGGTTCGGCGCAACGAGCTGCGGAAGGCCTGCGAACCGTTGGGAATCGGCGGCTTAACGCTGCCCGGTCATCCCGACGGGAAGCTCGCCCAAGTGCCGGATGATGTGCTCGTCGGCCAGATCGTCGAGACGATGCGCGAGGTTCGGCCGCAGGTTGTGGTCACGTTCGGACCCGAGGGCGCGCCGAGCGAGCACCCCGACCACAAGGCGATCCACCGGGCCACCGTCCGCGCCTTCGAGTTATCCGGCGACGCCGAGGCGTTTCCCGAGCACGCCAGCGACCGGTTTCTGGCGCCATTCGCCCCGTCGAAGTTGTACTTTGTGACGTGGCCCGATCCCGAGCCGGGGTTCTTCACCCAGGTGCGCGGCGGTTCGGTCACGACCCGGATCGACACGACCGGCTACGGCGACTTGCGCGATGCCGCGTGGTCGGCGCACCGGACGCAGCACACACACCGTGACAAGTACGACCAGATCCAGTCGGCTTGGTACCAGAACGGTGACGTGTTCCATCTCGACCGGCCCGCTGCGCCGGACGGGACCGAACGCGACCTGTTCGCCGGCCTCCGCTGACCCTTTCACTCCGCTCACGATTCAGGAATTGACCATGTCCCGCAAGCGCTCCCTCTGGCAACCCGCCGCGCCCAGCGACCGCGCCCGGCGGCAATTCTTCCCGCTCGATCTGCTCGCGCCAAGCGACGAGGAACTCGAACGCGCCCGCGCCCTGACCGCCCGCCGCGCCGAGGACGACGATCTCGAAGATGACGACGATCTGGAAGACGCCAATGAGGATCTCGACGACGACGCTGACCTCGACGACACCGACGACGATTCAGATGACGAGGAAGAAGAAGTCGCGCCTCATCGGCCGACCGCCACCCGTCGCCGTCCGGTCGCGGTGATCGAGGACGAAGAAGACGAAGAAGACGAAGAAGACGAAGAAGACGAAGAAGACGAGGCGGACGAACCGGCGCCGCGTCGTCGTCGGCTGGAGCGCGATGGCGGCGACGACAAGGGCGGCTGGGGCACGTCGCTCGTGCTCGGCGGACTGGCGCTCGGCGGGATGGCACTCGCCAACCGGTTCGTCCGGGGCCAAGCGATGCCGATGCGGAGTGTGCTGACCGAGTCGCCGCAGAGCTATGCGTACCGCTTCGGCCAAATCTTCTACACCGCGCAGGGCGAAGGCCAGCCGCTGTTGCTCATCCACGGGATCGGCGCGGGCAACTCGTCGTTCGAGTTCCGCTGCCAAGTGGACGAACTGAGCAAGCACTTTCGCGTCTATGCCCTCGATCTGCTCGGGTTCGGGCTGTCCGAGAAGCCGGACATGGTTTATACCGCCCAAACCTACGTCGATCTGCTGCGCGACTTCACCCGCGACGTGATCGGCGGCGGCCAACCGATCCACGTCGTCGCGTCGTCGCTCGGCACGGCGTACATCGTCCAGTTGGCTTTCGAGCAACCGGAGCGGTTTGGCAAGCTCGTGCTGATCTGTCCGACCGGCGTCCGCAACCTCAACTCGGCCGCCGGGACGTTCGACCGTGTCACGCGCGCGGCGCTCAGCGCCCCGGTCGTCGGCGATTCGCTCTACTTCGCGCTCACATCGAGTTGGAACATCGAGCGGACGCTGAAGAGCGACCTCTATTTTGACGAGGCTCGCGTCACCCCGGCGCTGGTCGATTAGTATCACACGGCGGCGCATCAGCCCGGCGCCGAGCACGCGATCCGGGCATTCGTGACGAACCATCTCGATCTCGACATTGAAGGCGAGTTCTCGCAATTGGCCCATCCGATCCTGATCGTCTGGGGTCAGGAGGCGACCCTGACGCCGATCACCGATGTCGAGCCGTTCCTCACGGTCAACCCGCAAGCGCGGTTGCAGGTCTTCGGCGAGTCGCGGCTCTTGCCCCACGTCGAGCGGAGCGAAGGGTTCAACGCGGCCGTGCTCGCCTTTCTCGGCGGCACCCCGCAGCCCGAGGAAGCCTCCGTCGCGCCGTTGACCGCAGCCGGTCTCGCCCCGCTGGACGACGCCGCTACGACCGCTGGTTCTGACCGAAGCGGACGGGCCTGACCCAAGCGGCGGCGCGAACCGACCGGGCGAGCCGCCTGTTCACCTCAGACCGCCCAACATCCCGCAAAATCAACCGTTCTCATGCACTTGTCCGCCACGATCTATCCCCGGTTGCTGCTCGTCGATGACGACCAGTATCACCGGCAGATGCTCTCCGTGTTGCTCGAGCGGCACGGCTATCTGGTCTATGCCCACGGCGACGGTCCGTCGGCGCTCGCCTCGCTCGACGATGTGCAGCCCGATGTCGTCCTGCTCGACGTGCAGATGCCGGGGATGGACGGGTTCGAGGTCTGTCGCCAGCTCAAAGGCCGGGCGGCGTACAACGATGTGCCGGTGCTGTTTATGACCGCGCAGTATTTAGACAGCCAATCGGTTGTCGCTGGACTGCGGACGGGCGGCGATGATTATGTCTCGAAACTGATCTCGCCCGAGGAACTGAACGCCCGGCTCCGCGTGCTGGTCCGACTGAAAGCCCGGACCGATGCGCTCAAAGCGGCGCTCGGCGACAACGAGCGGTTGCTGGAGCAACTCCGCACCGCCGGGGGCCGCGACAGCCTGACCGGGCTGTTCAACCGGGCCGCGCTCGTCGAGCATTTGGGCCAGGCGCTCGCTCTGGCCGCCCGGCACAAGCGGCCGATCTCGTCGTTGATCGTCGGGATTGACGGGCTGAACGGGCTCAACGACGCCCACGGCCACTCGGTCGGCGACCAAGTGCTGACGGCGCTGGCCGACACGCTCCGGCACCACGCCCGGCAGAGCGATCTGGTCGCAAGGCTCGATGGCGATGCGTTCGTCTGGGTCGCCATCGAGAGCGATCTGGAGCAGGCGCAGGCCACCGCCGACCGACTCCGGCAGACGCTAACCGACCTCAACCTGTCGCTCGGTGACGACGACGACGACGAGCCAATCCCGATCTCGGCCACCGTCGCCGTCGTCGGTTCGCCCGACGGGACGATCTCGCCCGACGCGCTCATCGCCGAGGCCGAATCCGCCTTGTCACAAGCAAAAGCCGCCCGCCCTCAGTCGTGAATCAAGCTCGAAAATCGGTGTGTAAAAAGGACCGCATTTCTCCGTTCGTGGTGAGCTTGGGCGGTCGCGGACCGCTGCCGCAGAATCCATGACCGGAGCCACCGCCACCGTTCTTTAGACACGCTCAGGGCGAGCGGATACCTTGCTACTTTATTTCATAAAGTCAACATGAGCGGTCCGCCGTCGCCCGACGAGCGCCGACCCGAGCGGCTCGACCGGCGCGTGATCCACCGCAGCCCGTGGGTCGATCTGTACGTGGATCGTGTTCGGCTGCCGACTGGCCGCGTGATCGACGCGCATCATGTGCTCCACTTCGAGCAACCGTCGGTCGCCGCCGTGATCGAGAACGACGCAGGCGCGATCCTGCTGATCGAGTCGTACCGCTACGTCACCGGCACAATCGAGTGGGAGTTGCCCGCCGGTCGGGTCGATCCCGGCGAGACGGTTCTGGACGCCGCCCGGCGCGAGGTGCTCGAGGAAACCGGCGTCGAAACCGGCGAACTGGAGTTGTTCTACAGCTACGGCGCCTTGCAGGGCATCGCCGACATCGTCCACCATTTGGTGCGCGGCCGGGCCATCGCCGAGCGCGGCACGTTCGACGCCGACGAGGTCCGCTCGGTCCGCTGGGTCGCGCCCGACGAGATCCGCGACATGATCGCCCGCCGCACCCTGCGCGACGCCTACACGCTGGTCGGCGTCCTGCTGCACCTTGCCGCCCGCCCGACCGCGTAGGCCGAACGACCTATTTTTCGATCCGCCTTCTGCCGGTAGGTTTGTCTCAGCGCCGATGCCGGTTGGCGTCGCCCCGTCGGGCGGCCCGGCATCGACCGAGCGGACCCAATCGGAGACCCCGGCGATGACGAACACCCTGCGCTGCACCGCCCTTGCCCTCGCTCTCGCCTTCACGGCGACCCGCGCCGCCGCCCAGACCGACGAGGCGCCCCGCTATGATCCGATCTCGCTCTCCGGTCCCCGCGTCGGCGCGACGGTCATCAACCAGACCAGTCAGGCCGAGTTGGAAAAGCGGCTCGGCCGCGACGGCATCCACCCGCTCTTGACCCAGATGGGCTGGCAGTTCGAGCAACGCCTCTACACCACGCCGACCGGCCTGACGACGCTGACCGAACTGGTCGTGCTCGTTGGGGGAATGGAGCAATCGCTGCTCTTGCCCAGTGCCAGCGGGCTGATCGGGCTGCGGACCCGCTCCGGCCTCGAACTCGGCATCGGCCCGAACGTGACCGCCGCCGGTGTCTCGCTGGCCGCGACGGCAGGCGTGACGGTTCGCTCGAACGCGATCAACTTTCCGATCAACGTCGCCATCGCCTCGTCGCAGTACGGCGTGCGGACGTCGCTGCTCGTCGGTTTCAACCTGCGCGATTAGGAGCCACCATGCACCTGCTCCCCGCGCTCCTCGTTTGCGGCGTGTTGACTCTGGGCGACTCGACCGCCGTCGTTCGCCCGCCCGATTCGCTCGCGGCCGTCGTGACGATTCAGCCGGTCGCGGCCGACAGTTGTCGCCCGGCCGGTGGAACAACCGCCCCACGTCACGGCCTCGGCTGGGCGGCGTATCT
>JBBSVG010000102.1:0-7559 GCA_038233775.1 Bacteroidota bacterium
AAAGAGATAGAAATTCTACATGAGTGGATTAGAAAGCGAAGATGATTTGGATGGTATCGGTGTTACATGACGATTTTGTCGGAATAAAACGTATGGGCGCTAATAGCTCGCTGTCGCCGTCCCCGCCGCCGGAGCGCCCCTCGCGCCCCGGTTTTTTTGTGACCAAGCGAAGAGATTGATGATTGATGACTCAGCGGGCCATCCGAATCATCAATCCGCGTTCATCAATCCTCAATTCCTCCCCGCGCGTGCCACCTTCCCAACGGCGGCTTGGGCGGTCGGTTTGACGACGATCTCGTCGATGTTGACGTGCGGCGGAAGGGTGACGACCCAGCGGATGCACTCGGCGATGTCGGCGCCGATCAGCGGGTCCATGTCGGCGTAGAGGGCGCTGGCTTTGGCCTCGTCGCCGTCGAACCGGACGAGGCTGAACTCCGTCTCGACCATGCCCGGATCGACCGTCGAGACGCGGACATTCTTCGAATACAGTTCCTGCCGCAGCGTTTGGGTCACCCCGCGCACGGCGAACTTCGAGGCGCAGTAGCCGCCGCCGCGCTCGTAGCCCTGATGCCCGGCAATCGATCCCATGTTGACGATGTGGCCGCCGCCGCGAGCGATCATCCCCGGCAGGACGGCGCTCGTCATGTGCATCAGCCCGAGCACGTTCGTCTCGATCATCTCGCGCCAGCCGCCGTCGGGGTCGCCGTCGGCCATCGTCCCCGTGCCGCGAGCCAGCCCGGCGTTGTTGACCAGAATGTCCACCGGACCGAGCGCTTGCTCGGCTGCTGCGACGAACCGGGCGATCTGCGCCGGATCGGTCACGTCGAGTTCGGCCGAAAACACCTCGCCGCCCGAATCGCGAATCTGCTGCTCGACCTCGGCCAGCCGGTCCGTTCGCCGCGCCCCGATGGCGACCTTTGCCCCTTCGCCTGCCAGCGCCAACGCCGTCGCCGCGCCGATTCCCGACGAAGCGCCCGTCACGAGCGCCACTTTGCCTTGCAGCTTCATCTTCCGCCTCCGGTTTGTACCTTTTGCCTTGCTCCGCCTCTCAATAAGCCTCGACCCGATGAAACCCGTTCCCGCCGTGCTGTTGCTTGCCGTGCTCGCTGGCTGCGCCTCGTCGTCCCGCGTCGCCTCGCCGCCTGACGGATCGCTGCGCGTGACGGCGGGCGATCATGCGCTGACCGTCAGCGATCCGGTCGAGTTGCGGTTAGTCGGCCGGACCGAGTGGGAGGGACCGTACCCGGCGGGCACGCTGCCGAACGCCATCCCCGGTGCGACCTACGAGCTGCGTCCGGTCGGTTCGGTCAGCGCGGCGACGGTTCGTGTAACGATTCCGCAGCCGGTTTCGCCCCGATTCTTGGCGCTCGATTCGGCCCGTCGCGTCCAGATCTATCAGCTTTATCCGCGCACGTTTGCCGCAACCGACCGCAGCCCGGCCGGTGTTGGGACGTTTCGCGCGATTGACGACACGGCGCTGGCCCGGATTCGTGACCTCGGGTTCAGCACCGTCTGGCTGCTCGGCGTGATGAACCACGCCAACCGTCGGCAGGACGACGCCGACATCGTCAAGGGCAACGCGGGCTCGCCGTTCGCCATCCGCGATTACGATGCGGTCGATCCCGACTTCGGTACGATGGCCGATCTCGAAAGGCTGATCGGGCGGATTCACCGGCACGGGATGACGGTCATGCTCGATGTCGTCGCCAACCACACCGCGCGACAGTATCGGCCCGAGATGCTGGGCAAGCGGTGGACAACCTACGGCGCCTCGGACGACACGACCGTCGCGTTCAGCCCGACGAACGATTACTACTACCTGCCTGGTCACCCGTTCACCGTCCCGACCTACGCGGCCGACGGCGGCGACGACCGGTATGATACCGATTTAGCGACGCCCGGCATCCAGCCCGAATCGCCCGCCAAACTGACCGGCAATTTCAACGATCTGAACTCCGCCCATGCCGCGCCGGACGGTCGCAGTTGGTACGAAACCGTCCGGCTGAACTACGGTCGCGAGCTGCCGTCGAGCACGCTGCAAGCCGACTCGACCGCGCACACGTGGCGCGTGCTCGACGATGTCGTCGCGTATTGGCAAGCGAAAGGCGTCGATGATTTCCGCTGCGATGCGGCCGGATTCGTCCCGAAACCGGTCTGGGCGTTTGTCATCCGCAACGCCCGGCGGCGCAACCCGGCCTCGTTCTGGCTGGCCGAGTGGGGACCGGACGCCGACTTCACCGGGATGGGATTCGACGCGAACTATCACGACGGGACCAAAGCCGCGATCAGCGATCTCTATCGCGGCCGCACCGCCGACATCGAGCCGCTGACGGCGACGCTGGCCCCAACGATTCGCGGGCGCTTCATCGAGTCGGGCGGCGCGGTGCTGCGCTACGTCGAGAACCACGACCAGCAACGGGCGGCGTCGAACGATTATTTGGGCGGCGAACGCGACGATCCGGCCGGGGTGCGGGCGGCGACGGCGTTCCTGTTCGGCTTGCCCGGTCCGACGCTGTTCTACGCCGGCGCCGAGGTTGGCGAACCCGCCGCCGGGGGCGAGGTCTTCGGCGGCGACGACGGCCGGACCACGATCTTCGATTACTGGACGATGCCGACGTTCGCCGCCTACCGCAACGGCGGCCGGTTCGACACCGACGGGTTGAGCGAGCCGGAAGCGTCGCTGGTTCCGTTCGTCCGCGCCCTCGTCCGCTTAGGCGACCGACCGGCGCTGCGCGCGCCGCAGACCGCGTCGGCCCGCTCGGTGTTCGACCTGAGCGACAACCGGGTCCGCGACACCGTCTTCGCCCGCTGCGGCTACGCCTATATGCGCGTCGCCCCGGCTCAACCCGACGCGTATTTGGTTGTTGCCAACTTCGACAAGACGGCGCCGCACACGTTTGCCATCCGCTTCACCCCGGCTGCGCGGCAGGCGCTGCGCGGTTCGCTTGGCGTCGATCACAGCCTCTCGTTCAGCGACGAACTGCCCGCCGAACCGGTCCGAGGCGCGCTCGTTCCGGTCCCCAGCGGCGACGAAGCCATCGTCACGTTGCCGCCGATGACAACCCGCATCCTCCGCATCGCCCGACGATAAAGCACAAAAAAGGCTCTCAGGGGTAAGCTGAGAGCCTTTTGCAGTCGTTCAGATGTAGCCCCAACGGGATTCGAACCCGTGCAACCACCTTGAAAGGGTGGTGACCTAACCACTAGTCGATGGGGCCGAATGGGCCGGAGCCCGAGAGATGGGGTGAGTGACGGGGCTTGAACCCGCGACCTCCAGGGCCACAACCTGGCGCTCTAACCAACTGAGCTACACCCACCATCTGCCCTGCGCTGAACTGCTGGTGCAGCGACAGGAGCGGCGAATATACGGCCGAAATGGGCTGCTTGTCAAGGCAAGCCGACCGTCAGCGTGAGGTGAGCAAGTACGCGCCGCCGAGAATCAGCACGCCGCCGGCGATGAATGCGGCCTTTTTGAACCTTGCCAGCCGACTGAACAGGCCGGGACCGGCGGCGGAATCGGCTGCCGAGACTTGTTGGGCGTGAAGGCTTTGCTCAGCCGAGCAACGGGCAGCGGCGGTGCGGTGGTAGATCTGCTGTTCACTTGTCCACGTCGCGTCCGGGTGGCGTTCGAGCAAGCGGTAGAGCGGTTCGTCGCACGCAGCCGTGCCCGGCGACGCAGCGAGTTGGTCGGCGGTCGGTTCGAGTCCGGCGTCGAGCAGCAGATCGACGAGCATCGGTCGGCCGCTGACGGTCGCCTGAACGAGATCGCGCAGCGGCAGCCACTCGCCGCGACGCAGGATCGGCGATCCGTCGCGCCGGTCCACCTCGTAGCGGTGAAACCGCGCCTCGCTCGGCCGAATCCGGTCGATCTGCCCGAGCCGCTTCGACCCGTCGGTCAGCGTCAGTTCGACATCGCGGCGCAGCGGAAAGCCCGGCGTGCCGATGGACTGGGCGGTGGCCGATCCGGCAAAGCAAAGCAACAGCAGCAGCAGGCAGAGCGGACGGGTCATGTCGGAGGCAGTCGGGCGGGGGCGATCTGTCGGGGCGGCGGACCGATCACGGGCCGAACGGTCGGGCGACCGCCGGACGGTTTCAACAAGGTACCCACGGCAGGACTCGAACCTGCAACCTACGGATTAGAAGGCCGTTGCTCTATCCGGTTGAGCTACGCGGGCAGCTCGACCGACGCTCTCTGTGGGAGCGTCGGTGTGTCGGGGCGCCCGGATTCGAACCGGGGGCCTCCTGGTCCCAAACCAGGCGCGCTAACCGGACTGCGCCACGCCCCGAGGGTGACCGCTCGCAGCTCCGGCTAAGGAACGGGCGGCGGCCGGGGCAAAGATAGCGCTTCGACCGGCTGCCTGCAAGCTGAACCGCTCGCGTCGCTTGCCGTCGCCTTGACAGGTCGCGACGAAATGCCGTACCTTTGACCCTTTCGCCCCCTTCCGCCTCGGCGATCTCCGCCGCGCCCCGCCTGCCGCTTGCTCGCAGCTTTATCCTCTGCACCGACGTGCCCATGTTCGACCGTCCGACCCTGCTCTGGTTCGCCGCCCTCGGCGCGTCGCTGTTCATGACCGTGCTCGGCTTCATGAACGGCTGGACCGCGCTGGCCGTCGTCTCGGGCCTCGTGGCGCTCGGCATCCTGTTTTTGCTGATGACCCGACACGGCGGCCTCAGCGGCGACGTCGACCGCTCCGTGGTGGACCGCATCGGCGAGCGACCGGCGACCGGCGAACCGCCCCGCGTCGGGCCTGCTCGCGTCATCTCGGTTCGACCCGAGAGCGAGCCGGTTCGGGTCTGGACGACCGTCCCTCGCGACGAGAGCGTGTCCGCCCCGCTGCCGATGCGCCCGCGCGCCGCCGCCGATTCGCTGCCGACCGATCCATTCGATACCGACGCCGACGACGCGCCGTTTGAACCCGTCACCAACGACCCATACGATGACGAAGACGGCGACGAGATGGACGAGGATGAAGACGAGGGCGACGAAGAAGGCGACGAGACGGACGAGGATGGAGATGAGGACGATGAAGACGGTGACGACGACGAGGAAGGCGAATCGGAGCTGAACGAGGCGGACGACGAGTGGACCGACGCTGTCGATGAAGACGTGCCCGTCGCCGAAGCGCCCGTTGAACCCGACCCGATGCCCGTCGCCGCGCCCCGAGCGATTCCTCCTGTGCCGACGACCGTTTCCATGACCGACCGCCTCACGTTGCCCGACCCGATGACGCTGCCAGCCACGACCCGCCGGGCCGCGCTCGACGGTCAGGTGCGACCCGACGAGGCGCCGATCCTGCCGACGGACGACCCGAAAGCGGAACTGAACCTGATTCTCGACCGGCTCGTGGCTGGGGCGCGAGAAGCGCTCGGCGCCCGAACGGTGGCGCTGTTCTGGACCCAGCCGGGGCGCAATCGGGCGGTACTCGCGGCAAAGGTCAGCGATCAACCGGGCTTCACCGTCGGCGAGAAGCTGCTGCTCGACGGCTCGATGCTGGCCGAACTGGCCGCCGGGACGCCGGTGCTCTACACCGATCTCGCCCCGGCCGACGTGCCGAAGCTGCTGCCGTACTACCCCGCGCTCGGCACGGCGGCACGCTCGGCCGTCGGCGTCCCGATCCCGTTCGAATCGTCCGTCACCGGCATTCTGGTGGCCGACAGTTCGGCGCCCGGTGCCTTCGACGAGCGGTCGATCTCGCTGCTCGACCGCTTCGTCGCGGTCGTCGGGTTGCTGCTGCAATCGTTCAGCACCAAGTTCGATCTGCTCGAGGAAGCCCGAGTCGTCGGTCAACTCGACCGGGCGGCCGACCGGCTGCTCGAAGCAAGCGACCGTTCGACCGACGGGCCGATGGCGATTGCCGAAGCGCTGGTTCAGGCCGCTGGCGAGCTGGTCGAGGCGCAACACTGGGCCGTCGTGGCCTTCGACGCGCCCGGCGGTGCGTGGCGGGTGCAGCGCGTCGTCAGCCGACCGGAGACGGATTACATCGCGGAAGGGACGGCCGTTCCGGTGGCCGGCTCACTCGTCGGTCAGGCTATCGCCTCGCTCGAACCGATTGTGGTCGACGATCTGGGCGGCACCGATCTGCTGCTGCCGCGTTTCGGCGCTGGCGAATCGGCTCCGACGGCCGGTGGCGCGTTCGCGGCGATCCCGGTGGCGACCGGCGAGCGGGCATACGGGGCGCTCGTGCTCGAACGCCGCGACGGTGGCCGCTTCACCCCGCGCGAGTTGACCCGGCTCAACCCGGTCGTCGTGACGGCTGCACTGGCGCTCGAACGTCGAGAATTGACCCTCGCGCTGGCCCAGCAAGGGACCGAGGACGAACTGACCGGCGCCTCGACCGAGCGCTACCTGCGCGAGCGGCTGGCGACCGATCTGGCCCGAGCCGTCGAGTTCAGCGAGCATCTGTCGCTGCTGGTCATCGGGATCGACGGGCTGGACGGGCACCGGCGCCGCTACGGCCGCTCGCTGGCGAACGAACTGCTCGTCAGCTTGGCCGAACTGGTCGGCGTCAACGCTCGGTCGTTCGATACGGTCGGTCGGCTGGGCGAAGAAGGGATCGGCCTCGTTCGGGTCAATGCTGACGGCAACGAGGCGTATCTCTGGGCCGAGAGGCTGCGCGAGTTCGTCGTCGGCCACCCGTTCGCGGTCGGTGGCGACCGGAGCGTGCCGGTCACGATCAGCCTCGGCATCGCCGGCATCCGGGCCAACCGCCCCGACGCCGAAGCGATGATCGACGGCGCGTTCCAAGCGCTCAACCGGGCGATGGAAGTCGGCGGCAACAACGTCAAAGTGTTTTAGTATCAACGCTGTGAAGCCAGTAGAAAGGCGAATACTGGTTCTCCGTTCGTGGTGAGCTTGGGGCGCTGGGCGTCGCCCACGCCTGAATCCATGAACGGAGCCGCCACAGCCGCCACGCTCGCTTTCGGCCGCCGATGTCGCCCTCCAAACGACATCGGCGGCGGTCATTAGGGCTGGTTCGCTTCTTGCGCTCGGCGCAACCCCCTTCGCCCTCGACCCGCGACAAGCTGACTTTTCGGCAGCCTGTCGGGCGACCGTTTCGGCCGGTTTTGCCGGTTGGCGCGGTGCGGGTCGGAACCCCAACAGACCAGGATCTGCTAACCCTGTCCGAATGGACGGGCCATAAGATCCCCAAGCGGAGCCTCTCATGGCCAAGAACCAGTTTGCCGACAAGACGTCCAAGGCTGCCTCGAAGAAGCGCATCTGTCCGGTGTGCAACTCCGATATCACCCCGGTGATGGTGGTGGCGTCCGACCGCTCGCCGCGCAGCGGAAGCGTCAAGTTCAGCCAGCGGCTGATCAAGGTGTGCAAGTGCAACGAGAAGGAAGTGTACGTCTGAGCCTCGGCTCGGTCGTGAGCAGCGAACGATAGACGAAACGGGAGAGATGCGGTGACCGGCAAGTGCGTGCTCGTGGTGCTCGACGGGGTCGGTGCGGGCTCAGCGCCCGACGCCGACCGCTACGGCGATGCGGGCGCGAACACGCTTGCCGGGGTCGCGGCGGCGGTCGGGGGGTTGGCAGTCCCGACGCTGGCCGACCTCGGC
>JBBSVG010000103.1:0-7557 GCA_038233775.1 Bacteroidota bacterium
GCCAGCGTCTCGTCCATCGGGACGTAGGCGTGGCCGTAGCGGGCGATGCCGCGCTTGTCGCCGAGCGCTTGGCGCAGCGCTTGGCCGAGGACGATGGCGAGGTCTTCGACCGTGTGGTGCTCATCGACCTGTCTGTCGCCGGTCAACTCGACCGCCAGCGTGAGACCGGCGTGTCGCGCGAGCAAGGTCAACATATGATCGAGAAAGCCGAGCGACGACGAGCCGGTGAATGTCCCGTCGCCGGTCAACTCGACCGTCACGCGGACCGCTGTTTCGGCTGTGCGCCGCTCGACCGTGGCCTGTCGTCCGCCGCCTGCTGCCGCTGAAGTCGTCATCCCGCCCCGATTCCCTGTTGAAAGCGATTCCAGTCCATAAAGGTAAGCGATAGGCGGCCGGTGTCAGCCGCCGCCGCCCGGTTTTTCCACTGCCGACCGGGCTGCGTCAGGGTCGGACGCCTGAAGTCGCGGTCGCGGCGGGTCGTCGTTTGGCGTGATTTTAGACGAGCGGCGCCCCGCGATGCCGCTCCCCGGCCGGTTGTTCGTGCCTCGTCGTCGCCGCTGTCCAGACTCCAGCTTTTGCCCGTGTTTATGTCCCGTCCGCGCCGCTCTCCTCGCCTGTTCGCCGCCCTCCGCGCCGGCTTTCTGCTCCCCGCCGTGCTGCTGATTGCGGCCGGTTTCCGCCCAGATGCCCACGCGCAGACGCTCCCGGTAGCGGCCGATACGACGGGTCTCGCGGTGCCCAGCGCCAATGGCGAGGCGACCTATCAGATCCTCGGCATCTCGGTCGAAGGCGCCTCGAGCGTGGCCGAGGGGCAGATCATCTCGGTCAGCGGGCTGCGGCAGAACGAGCGGATCACGCTGCCCGGCCCCGACATCCCGACCGCGATTCGTCGGCTGTGGAAACAGGCACTGTTCTCCGACGTGGACATCCTCGTCGATCAACAGCTCGGCACCGGCGTCTATTTGGTCATTCGGGTGGCCGAATATCCCCGGCTCGACAAGGTGCTCTACCGGGGCAACCACAAGATCAAGGGCGACGATTTAGAGAAGAAGAGCCTGCTCTTGCCCGGCCAAGTGCTCTCGCCGCAGTCGATCCGCACCGCCGAACTGCTGATCAAGAAGGTGTACGAAGAAAAAGGCTACCTCAACGTCCAGGTCACCGCGACGACCGAGCGGACCACCCCGACCCGCACCCGGCTGACCCTAACGGTCGATGAAGGCAAGCAGGTCCAGATCGCCGCCATCACGTTCACCGGTAACACCGCTTTTTCCGACAAGAAGCTGCGCGGGCAGTTGAAGAAGACCAAGCAGGACGCGTGGTACCGGTTCTGGTCGAGCGCCAAGTTCAAGCGCAACGAGTACGAAGAGGACAAGCAGCACCTGCTCGATTTTTACCGCAACCACGGCTACCGCGACGCCGAGATCGTCAGCGACTCGATGACATTCTCGCCCGACCGGCGCCGGATGTCGCTCGATCTAACGGTCAACGAGGGGCCGCAGTACCACATCCGCCGGGTCGAGTGGGAGGGCAACACGCTCTTCTCCGATTCGCTGCTCACGCTCCGGCTCGATATGGCGCCGGGCGATGTGTTCGATGCCGGCAAGCTCGGCGAGAACTTGCGCGGCAACGCCAAGCAGAGCGACATCGGCTCGCTCTACTACGACTCCGGCTACCTGACCTTCGGCGTCAACCCGGAAGAGATCGTCGTGCCGGGCGACTCGCTCGATCTGGTCATGCGGGTCAATGAAGGCAGCCTGTTCCACATCCGCAACGTGCTCATCACGGGCAACGACAAGACGAGCGAGGCGGTCATCCGGCGCGAACTCCGCACGCTGCCCGGCGACACGTTCTCGAAAGACGCCATCGTTCGGTCGCAGCGCGAACTGGCAACGCTGAACTTCTTCGACCCGCAGACCATCGGAATCGACCCGCAGATCGTGACCGACAAAGCGGTGCCCGACCAAGTGGACATCCTCTACTCGGTCAAAGAAAAGAGCACCGACACCTTCAACGCTTCGGTCGGCTACTCCGGCGGCAACATCGGCTTCACCGGCTCGGTCGGCGTCTCGTTCAACAACTTCTCCTTGCAGAACGCGCTGGCCGGTCGGTTGCCGATGGGCGACGGGCAGCGACTGGCGCTCGACACGCAGTTCGGCAAGCAGGCGTCGTACACAACCGTCTCGCTCTCGTTCGCCGAGCCGTGGTTTCGCGGCCGACCAACCTCGCTCGGGGTGAACCTGTACTACACCCGAGACGCGATCAACTCGTTCCTCAACCGGGTCGGCGCCGTCGGCTCCATCGGTCGGCGGTTGCGGTTCCCCGACGACTACTTCCGGGGCGACTGGTCGGTTCAGATTCAGTCGAACTCGCCGATCTCGCCGCGAACGACCTTCGAACAGAACCGGTACGACAGCTACAAGAGCCTGTACGGGTCGAACTTCAGCCTCGCCAACAACAAGTTCAGCGTCACGCAGACGATCACGCGCAACTCGGTCGATCAGCCGCTGTTTCCCCGGCGCGGCGCGCTGTTCCAAGCCACCATCGAGCTGGCCTACGGGCCGACGCCGAAGTCGCCCCAAGACCGGCCGTGGTCGCAGTTCGACAAGTGGGACTTTACGGCCGGGTGGAACACGCCGCTCATCGGCAGCCTGATCCTGTCGCCGAAAATCGAATTCGGCTCGCTCGGGCTGCTCGGCCACGGCAAGGAATCGTACCTCAGCTACTACGACCTCTACCGGATCGGCGGCGCCGGGCTGAACAACCGGGGCGCGACCCCGCTGCGCGGCTACGACGACAACGTCGCCAACTACACAGACGGGCGCGTGCTGACCAAGACCTCGGCCGAGTTGCGCTACCCGCTGACGCTCTCGCCGCAGGCATCGATCTGGGTGCTGGGCTTCGCCGAAGCGGGCAACACATGGAACCAGTTGCGTCAGGCTGACCTGTTTGGCCTGCGCCGCTCGGCCGGTGTCGGCGTTCGGGTCATGCTGCCGCGGTTGGGGGTGTTGGGCATTGATTATGCGTATGGGTTCGATCAGTTCCCCGACCCGCGTCTCGGTCAGCAAGTGCTCAGCCCGACCACGCTCAAGCCGAGCGGCTGGCATCTGCACTTCGTCTTCGGTCAGGGCGCCCAGTAACCGTGTCCCGATCCGCTTTTCTGCCCGCTATGCGCGTTTTACTGGTTCGCCTGACACTGGCCTTCGGGCTGATGCTCGGCTGCTCCGTCGGCGCCGCACGGGCGCAGAAGATCGCCTACATCGACTCGAAGCAGATCCTCGACGGGCTCGAAGAAACGACCAACGCCAAGCAGCGGCTCGAGACGCAGCAGCGGGCGTGGCTGGACGAGTATCGGCAGAAGAAGGACGCCTACGACAAGGCCGTGGCCGACTTCGACCAGCGGCGCTTGCTCCTGCCGGAGGAAGATCGCAAGAAGCGACAGACCGCGCTCGAGACGCAGCAGAAGGAGCTTGAGGCGTTCAGCACGCAGAAGTTTGGGCCGAACGGCGAGTATTTCAAGCTCCAAGCCGACCTGATGAAGCCGATTCAGGCCCGCATCTTTTCCGCGACGCAGATCGTCGCCGAGCGGGAGAAGTACGATCTGGTGCTCGACCGGTCGAGCGATGTGTTCCTCATCTACAGCAAGCCGAGCCTGAACGCGACCGAAGCGGTGTTGGAAGAGGTCAACCGGACCGTCCGCACCGGCGGCGCACCGGCGGCGGCCTCACCCACGCCGGGTCGGCCGTAACCGCGTTTCATTTTCCCAGAAGGAGTCCTCCCCGTGTCCCTGTTCTCCCTCGTTGCACCCCGTCGGCTGGCGGTTGGCCTGTTGCTCACCGCGTTTTCCGTCGCCGGACTCGGCGTCTCGCAGGCCAGCGCCCAAGCGTCCGGCAAGATCGGTTATGTGGACAGCGACACCATCGCCGAGCAGTTGCCGGAGTATCAGGACGTGCAGAAGACGCTCGCCGCCTTGCAGCAGGCCGCCGAGGCGGAGTTCAAGACCAAGCAGGACGCTTATCAGAAGGACGTTGAGGCGTTCCAGCAGCAGTCGGCGACGATGAGCGACGCGGCCAAGCAGGCGCGGGTCCAGACGCTGACCCAAGCCGAGGAAGCGCTTGGCGCCTTCGGTCAGCAGAAGCAGCAGGAACTGGCGCAGAAGCGCGAGGAACTGGCGAAGCCGCTGCTCGACCGGATCAACGCGGCCATCTCGACCGTCGCCAAGGCGCAGGGCTACACGCTCGTCTTCAACAAGACGCAGGATTCGCCGGTGCTGCTCTACGCCGACGCGGGCGGCGACCTGACGTTCAAGGTGCTCGACCAGCTCCGCCGGGGCCGGGCCGCCACCACGCCCAACCGCTGAACGCCGTCGCCGGTCGCCTGATCCCCCACCGGAGGCCGACAATGCTTCCGGTGGTTTTCTTTGAACAGCCGAGGTGCCTTGTGTCCCTGACGATTCCTCTCCGCCGACTCTCCATTGCCGCCGCCCTGTTCTGCGCCGCCGTTTCGTCGGCTTGGGCGCAGACGCCGACCGCCGCGCCAGCGCCGACCCGACCCGCTGCGATGGCTCGGGTGGCGTATGTGGACAGCAAGATCATCATCGACAAGTACAGCCGCGCCCAGTCGGTGCTCAACTCCCTCAACGCGGCCAAGACGGCGGCGCAGACCGAGTTGAAGGGCAAGAGCGACGCGCTCGAAGCGCAGGTCCGCACCTACCAGCAGGGCGCAGCGACGATGACACCGCAGGCCCGGCAGCAGCGCGAGCAGCAGCTTGTCGGCCAGCAGCAGGCGTTGCAGCAGCTCGCCACGCAGAAGCAGCAGGCGCTGGCCCAACGGCTCGAGCGCGAGATGCAGCCGATCTACGCGCAGGTCCGGCAAGTGATCGGCAAGGTCGGCAAGGCGGAAGGCTACACGTTCGTCTTCGACAACCCGACCGATAGCCCGGTCAACGTCGTCCTCTACGCCGACCCGAGCATCGACCTGACCTTCCGCGTGCTCGAAGAGTTGCGTAAAACGCCCGCACCGGCAGCCGCACGTCCGGCCACGCGGACCCCGGCCCGCCGCCCGACGACGCCCCGGCGATAGGCAAAAGACGCCAGGACAGAGGCCCGGTCGCCGTCGTGAGGCGCGGCCGGGCCTCTTGCCGTACCTTTGAGCCGAACCAGACGGAGGCAGACGATGACGGTCGCGGAACTGGCCCGGTTGCTCGGCGGCGAGGTCGAAGGCGACGGCGAACGGGAGATCACCGGCGTCGGCAAGCTCGAGTCGGCTGGACCGACGGAGTTGAGCTTTCTCGCCAACCCGAAGTACGCTCGGTTTCTCGACACGACCCGCGCCGGTGCCGTGCTCGTCTCGCCCGATGAACCGCGACCCGATGGCGGCGCGCTGCCGACCTTCATCCGCGTCCGCGACCCATATAGTGCGTTTCTCGAGCTGATCGCCCGGTTCAACCCGACCCGAGGCTGGAGCGCCGGACCCGGCGTTCACCCGACCGCCGTCGTTGGCGAGGAGACCGCCGTGCCCGCCGATGCGTCGGTCGGTGCAGGCGTCGTGCTCGGTCGCGGGGTGACGCTTGGCAAGGCCGTCGTGATCGGCCCGAACACGGTCGTCGGTGACGGGGCGGAGATCGGCGACGGGACTGAACTACAACCGAACGTAACGGTTTTCCCCGGCTGCCGGCTCGGCGCCCGCGTGCTCATCGGCAGCGGGACGGTTATCGGTTCGGACGGGTTCGGCCACGCGCCGCAGCCGGACGGGTCGTACCGCAAGATCCCGCAACTCGGGATCGTCGTCGTCGAGGACGATGTCGAGATCGGCGCCAACTGCACGATTGACCGGGCGACGGTCGGCGAGACGCGGATCGGTCGCGGCGCGAAGCTCGATAACCTGATCCAGATCGCGCACAACGTCACGATTGGACCGAACACCGTCATCGCGGCGCAGACCGGCGTCTCGGGTTCGACCAAGATCGGGGCAAACTGTATGATCGGCGGCCAAGTCGGCATCGTCGGCCACATCGAGATCGCCGACGGCGTCAAGATCGGCGCCCAATCGGGCATCTCGAAAGGCATTTCCGAAGCCGGCGCGACCTACTTCGGCTACCCGGCCAAACCCATCGGCCAAAGCCGCCGGATCGAGGCATCGCTGCGGAATCTGCCAGCGCTGCTCCGTCGGGTGGACGAGATCGAGCGCCGGCTACGGGATCAGGACGGACCGGCCGAATCGTCGTAAGTCCCACGCGAGGCGAGCCAGCGGACCCGAAGAATGTCCGACAGGTTGCGCAGCGAGTCGCGGACCGGGCTGACCTTCGTGTTCGTTCCGTAGGTCCACTCGACCGGTACTTCCTCGATCCGGTAGCCCAACCGCCGGGCGACGAACAGAACTTCGACGTCGAACGCGGTCACGGCTGGGTGGCGGAGGATCTTGGCCCGGTCGCCGTAGAGGTGCAGTCGGCTGAACACGGTCTGGGCGACATCGCCGCGAAACGCCTTGAACCCGCACTGCGTGTCCTCAATCCCGGCAAACGCCAGCCGCTGAATCAGCCAGTTGAAGGTTCGACCCATGACGTAGCGGAGCATCGGCTGGTCGCGGACGACCGAGTCGGCCGCCTGTCTCGACCCGATCACGACCGTCGCGCCACGACTGAACAGCGGCGCGAACCGGTGCCATTCGGTGATCGGCGTGGCGAGAGCGGCATCGCAGAACAGGACGACCGCGCCACGGGCGGCGAGCATCCCGGTCCGCACCGCGTAGCCCTTGCCTCGGTGATCGTTGCGGATCAGCCGCAGTGTCGGTTGGGCCAGCCGCTCGACCCGCGCCACGGTATCGTCGGTCGAGCCGTCATCGACGACGATAATTTCGCAGCCGCCGGGCAGCGATTGGGCGAAGGCGAGCAAGGTCGCCAGCGACGATTCGATCCGCCGCGCCTCGTTGTAGGCCGGTACCACCACGCTCAACGCCACCTTCTGGTCGCCTGTGCTCATCCGCCGCCCTGCCTCCGCTGAGTGATAGATCATCCCGCCCTTGAACGACTCCAGCGACACCGCTGGACCCTCGTGCTGGTTGCCGTCTGGCTGGCGAAAGTCGCCGCTTGGGGGTGGCAGAACGGCGTCTGGTCGGACGACTGGGACGTGTTCGCCGGTCCGGCCACCTTCGGCTCGAACATCTACTTCTGGTTCCCGGCGTTCTACCGGCCGCTGTGGTGGAACCTGGCCCGCACGCTCGGTCCGGTGTTCTGGGCGTGGTGGCCCGGCGCCCACCTACAGATGACGCTCTGCCAACTCGGCATCGCGGCGCTCTTGGCGGCGATTCTGCGCCGCTGGGGCGCTGGGCGCCGGGCAGCCGGGACGGCAGCGATCCTGTTCATCGTCTATCCGTTTGCCAGCGAGGCGAGCTTCTACGTCTCGAACACGCTCAACAGTTGGGCGCTGCTCCCGGCCGCCGCTGCCCTGTTCGTCGCCGCCGACAACTTGCCGCGCCGCTCGTTCGCGGCCCAATGCGGACTGGTCGCGGCGCTGATCTTCACGGCGGCGCTGTCGTACGAGCAACCGGCGGCGCTGGCCC
>JBBSVG010000104.1:0-7551 GCA_038233775.1 Bacteroidota bacterium
CCCACGCCACCCGATCCCCATTCGATGCGTTGCCCAATCCCTTCCGACCGCTGTCGCGGATAAACGGGTCAAGACTGGCAAAATTGACCATCTTCATCGCCAAAGAAGACGGCGTGCGGCCCAACGTTTCGGCCATCCGAATGATGATCGGATTCTTGCTGTGCATCTGGCCGAACGGCATTCGATAATACAGACCGAGCGCGATCTGTCGTTCTTCTGGTGTCCAATCTCGCATCATAGCAATCGGCTTGTCAGATGAAAGAGCACTTCAGGGTTTGCGGCGGTTGAAGAACGCGGCGAGGTCGGCGGCGGAGCGGGTGGTGAGCACGTCGGCGGCGGTCAGGCCGCCTTTGCGAAGCATCGAGACGCCGAAGCGGACATCGGCCAGCCCCTCGATCCGGTGCGCGTCGGGGTTGGGCGCGGTCGGGACGCCGAGCGCCTGCATCATCGGCAGCCAGCGCCAGTCGATGTCGAGCCGGTGCGGGTTGGCGTTGACCTCAATCGCGACGCCGCGCTCGGCCGCCGCCCTGATCAGCCGGTCGTGATCGACCGGATAGCCTGGCCGACCGAGCAGCAGGCGGCCGGTCGGGTGGCCAAGAATCGTCAGGAACGGGTTGTCCATCGCCCGGATCAGCCGGTCGGTCGCCTCGCGCTCGGTCATGTTGAACCGCGAGTGGATCGAGCCGATGACGAAGTCGAACGAGGCGAGCACGTCGTCGGGATAATCGAGCGAGCCGTCCGCTAATATGTCGCACTCGGTCCCTTTGAACAGCGTCAAGCGGCCGGCGAACTCTGCGTTCAAGCGGTCGATCTCGTCGTGTTGCTCCCGAACGCGCTCGACCGACAGCCCACCCGCGTAGGCCGCGACGCGGGAATGGTCGGTGATGCCGAGATATTCGAGCTTCGACCGGATCGCGGCTTCGGCCATCTCGCGCAACGTGTCGCGGCCGTCGGAGTAGGTCGAGTGGACGTGGAGCACGCCGCGCAGATCGGCCTCGGTCACGAGTTCCGGCAGCGTCCCGTCGAGCGCCCGGATGACCTCGTCGAGTTCGCCTTCCCGCAGTTCCGGCTCGATCACCGGCAGCGAATAAACGCCGTAGAACGCCGGTTCATCGGCCGCGTCGGGCCACGGGATGTCGGGGCGCGGCCGAATCGCGTCCAAATGCGCTTTCGCGCCAGTCGCAAGCGCCCAGACGGTGCCGAAGCGGTCGGCGGTGGTCGTGTGGACGGTCAGCGGGAGGGCGGAATCGGCGAGCGTGAGCGTCAGTCGGTCGGCGGTCCGCTCCGACACATCGGCCATGCCCGGCAGCAAACTGAGGGCGCCAAACAGCGCGGCTGCGTCGGCCGTCTGGACGACGACATCAAGCCGGTCGAGCGTTTCCACCCGACGCCGCCACGGTCCCGCGCCCTCGGCCCGCTCGACGCCAGGCAGCGCCCTGACGAGGTCGAGCAGCGCCGCCATCCGCCGGTCGCCTTCCGAGAGCAGGACGAATCCGGCGGTCGTCTTGCGGAATTGCAGCGCCGCCAGAATCTTCGCCTGCGTCTTCTCGCCGAAGCCGGGCAGCCCGACCAGCCGGTTCTCGATGCACGCATACTCCAATTCGGTCGGTGACGAGACGCTGAGCGTGTCGTGGACGAGCCGCGCTTTTTTCAACCCGAGGCCGGGAATTTCCGTTAATTCGACCAACCCCGGCGGGACTTGCCGGTGCAGCGCGTCGAGCGTGGCCGAGTGGCCGGTGCGGACCATCTCGGTCAGTTCCGCCGTCAGCCCTTTGCCGATGCCGTCGATCTCCGACAAGCGGCCGTCGCGGACCAGTTGGGAGATGTCGGTCGGCTGACCGGCCAGCGCACGGGCGCCGCGCTCATACGCCCGGCTCTTGAACGGGTTCGCGCCGGTCAACTCCATCAACCGAGCGATGGCTTCCAGCGTCTGGATGATCTCGGCGGAGGTCATGTTGGGAAATGCAGAATGATGAACGCGGAATGATGAAACGGCGATTTCAGATTGCTGATCGCGGATTGATGAACCAGCGGCGCGGCGCTGTGGCTGGCTGACAGCCGAGCGTTCAGCGGGTTTTCGACAGGCTCACCACGAACAGAGGCGATCTGCGAACCACCGTCCCCCGTCGGGGGGCAGCCGGCGCAGCCGAGCGGGGGGGTGAACCGGCTGCATCCTGAACCACGACCCCCACCGGCGCTGTCGCGCCTGCGGTAGCGGTCCGCTACCGCTCTCCCCGAGGGGGAGGGGTTGGCTCGCCCGACGCGTTCGGGCGCAGGAGAAATCAGGTCCAGCGGAACCAGCGGAGGGCGAGGGCGAACGGGACGACGCCCCAGACGACGAGCACGAGCAGTTCGACCGGCATCGTCCACGGACTCGTGCCGCTGTTGACGACGGCGCGGAGCAGCGTGTTCAGCGCCGTCAGCGGCAGGGCGCGGATGACGGGTTGCATCGCGTCGGGGAAGTTCGTCGAGGCGAAGAAGACGCCGGACACGAGCAGCATCGGGAAGGTCACGAGGTTCATCAACCCCTGCGCCGTCTCGCTCTTGGACGCCCGACTGGCGATCAGCCCGGCGATCCCGGAGAACGAGGCCGCGCCGAGCACCACGACGAGCGCCAGATCGAGGATCGACCCGGCGATCCGCACGTCGAACGCCAGCCGACCGAACAGCAGGATCACGCCGAGTTCAAGCCCGAGAAACACCAGCCGCATCAGGATGAACGAGCCCAAGAACGCGGCTTTCGACATCGGCGTGGCGGCCAGTCGCCGGAGCAGCTTTTTCGACCGCATCTGGACCAGATTCCAGCCGACGCCCCAGATCGAGCCGTTCATAATGCTCAGCCCGATCAGCCCCGGAATCAGAAAATCGACGTAGCGGCTGCCCCGCGCCGGTCGGTCGTCCAGTTGCGCGACGAAGGATTCCTGCCGACCAGCGGCGCGCTGCAGATCACGGTCGATCAGTGCAATCGACGACGCCGAGGCCGGGTTGCGCCGGTCGAACCGATACGTCGGCCTCAGGCCGGGGACGACGACGACCGTCGCTTGGCCCGAACGGAACGCCGCATCGACCGACTCGGTCGGGATCAACCGGACGATGAGGGCCGAGTCGGCGTGCAGCGTCTGAAACGTCGAGCGAACGGCGGCATCGGTCGTGTCGCCAGCGACGGCCACCGCGACCGGTTGCGGACCCTGGTTGCGAAACGCGAGGCCGAGCGCGACGGTCAGCAGGATCGGGAAGATGAAGACCCAGAACAGCGTTTCCGGCTCGCGGCTGAACTCGCGCCAGCGGAACAGCACCAGCTGTCCGAACGACGATTTACCCATCGCGCAAGCTCCGCCCGGTCAGTTCGACGAACACGTCTTCAAGGGTTGCGCTGCGGGTCGTCAGCTCGGTCAGCCCGACGCCGGAGCGGTCGAGCGCCGACAGCAGCGCGGGCAGCGTCCGGTGCAGATCGGTCACGGCCGCGCCCATCCGCCCGTTCGGCAGCGAGTGGACGGCGACCGGCAACGCCGCCGGATCGAGCGGACCGTCGGCGGCGAACTCGATCACGTGGTCGCCGCCCAGCCGGGCAATCAACTCGCGCGGCGTTCCTTCCGCGATGACGAGTCCGCCGTCGATCACGGCCAACCGGTCGCAGAGTTGCTCGGCCTCATCCATGTAATGCGTCGAGAGCAGCACTGTTCGGCCGCGCCCGACCCAATCGGTCACGATGGCCCACAGCGCCCGGCGCGATTGCGGGTCGAGTCCGGTCGTCGGTTCGTCGAGCAGCAGCAACTCGGGGTCGCCGACGAGCGCGACGGCGAGCGCCAGCCGCTGCCGCTGTCCACCGGAGAGTTGCCCGACGTGCGCGGTCGCTTTCTCGTCCAGATGAACCAGCCGAATCGCTTCCGCCGGGTCGAGTCCGCGAGCGCCGTAGAACGAGCGGAACAGCGTCAAGGTCTCGGCGACCGACAGCTTTTCATAGAACTGCGTTTCTTGAAACTGGACGCCGACCCGCTCGCGCAGCCACGGCGCATCGGCCCGCCACGTCTTGCCGAGCAGTTCGACCGTGCCGCTGGTCGGCTGGATCAGTCCGTTCAAAATCTCGAACGTCGTCGATTTGCCCGCGCCGTTCGGACCGAGCAGCCCGAAGCAACTGCCGACCGGGATCTCGATGTCGATCCCGCGCAACGCTTCGACGCCGCCGGGATACACGTGGCGCAGCCCGCGCAGCCGAATCGCGTTCATGCGGCGAACAGTCGCGAGACGACCATGTACAACCCGACGGCGGCGATCATTCGGGAGAACTCGTGGACGAGTTGCGTGTGGTGGATTGAGCGGCGCATCCAGATCAGAAACGGCGTCGCAATCGCCAGCACGAGCAGTTGGCCCGCTTCGATCCCGACGTTGAAGCCGATGATCGGCGGCCAGACGCCACCGGCCATCATCGCTGCTTTGAGCAGATCGGTCAGGTGGCCCGAGAACCCGGCGCCGTGGACGAACCCGAACAGCCCGGCGACGATCCAGCGGCGGCTCTGGTTCGGCGCGATGATGTTCTCGACGCCGACGTAGGCGATGCTCGCCGCAATCGCCGCTTCGGTGAACGCCGGATTGAGCCGGATCAGACCGAGCGCGCCGAGCACCAGCGTCGTCGAGTGGGCAACGGTGAACGCCGTGATGACGCGCAGCATCTCGGCCGGTTTCGAGATGACGAGCAGCAGCCCGAGCAAAAACAGCAGGTGATCGCCACCCTGAATAATGTGCAGGAAGCCGATCTTCAGAAAGATGAGGAACATGGACGCGCGGGAGGGAGGCGAGGGTTCAGCGTGTGAAAAGGGCTTGCGACGCGGCGGCACTCACGTTTATCTGTCACCCTGAACGACGTGAAGGGTCTCACGCCGAGGTCAACAGAACGTCGTGCGGGCTTCTGCGTGAGATCCTTCGTTGCACTCAGGATGACAGCGGGTTGATCATCGCTGACGGCTTCACTTTTATCTGTCACCCTGAACGACGTGAAGGGTCTCACGCCGAGATCAACAGAACGTCGTGCGGGCTTCTGCGTGAGATCCTTCGTTGCACGACCTGCGGCGGCTTCGCCGACAGGATGACAAAATGAGAGATCGCGCCAGCTTCACTTCGCGCCGAGGTCGAAAGTCAGGATCGTTTGGGGCGCGTCGGCGGAGAAGAGGAACGTGGTTTCGTCGCCGCCGGCTTTCAGCACCATCAGGTTTTTTTGATCGCTATAAATCTCGAACAGAACCGTGTGTCGCAGCACCAACGTTTGGATCGGCGCCGTCGCGGTCAGCTTCAGGTCGAAGGCGTACACGTCGCCTTCATCCTCGACTGTGACCAGCGAGAGCACCGTTTTGGCCGCGCCGCCGTTGGCCGTCGTCCCGAAGTGTTTGCCGAAATAGACCAAGAATTTCCGACCCAGCGCCGCCGATCCGAGCGCATCCACGTCGGCCCCGCCGTCGCCGAGCAGCATCTTGCCCAGATCGTCCTTGAAGAACGACGTGTGCAGCGCGACGGTGTTGCCCGAGACAGTCGCCTTGAGCAGACTCAGGTGAATGTCGTGTCGCGCGGCGGCGGCAACGATTGGCGTCGGAGACGAGATCGGCGCGGTCGGCGTGGCGACCAGCAGGCTGAACAGCAGCAGAAGCATCGGCAAAGCGAACCTCCTTAAAACAGCGGGGGACGGCAGAATACCGTCCCCTGTTCAACGATCACGCCGAGCGGGCGGTTTCCCGGCCGATGTTACGGCAAGTCCGGCGGCGTCGTGCCGGGCGCCGACCAGACGTTGTTCTCCGGGCGCACGTCCGGCATCTTGCCCTCGGGATCGAGCTGCACGGCGACCACTTTCTTGGGCAGCAGCATCCCGCTGGTGAAGTGATTCGACTTCAGCCAGACCTCCACCGGCAGGTCGCGCCGCTCGGTCGAGCCGTCGGCGTAGGTCACTTGCAGCTTGACCGGCATGACCAGTTCCTCGTTCGACGACAGGCTGATTCGGGCATATGAGCCGCCCAACGAATCGACGACCGCGACCGAGTCGATCCCCTGATCCATCACGCCGATGGAGTAGAACCAGCCGCGCCAGAACCACGCGAGATCCTCGCCGGCGGCGTTGTCCATCGTCCGGAAGAAGTCCCACGGCTGCGGGTGCTTAAACGCCCAGCGGTTGATGTACTCCTTGAATGCCGCATCGAACCGCTCCGGGCCGAGAATCTGGTCGCGCAAGAGCACCAGCCCGGCGGCGGGCTTCGAGTAGCCGTTGTTGCCCAGCCCGATCACCCGGTCCGAATGCGCCATCAGCGGATTCTGGATCGGGTACTTCATGTAGTCGATGATGTTCTTCGCCGGACCGCGCTGCGGCGTCCGCTCGGGGTAGCGCTTGAGTTCCGAGTAGTACTGGATGAACGTGTTCAGCCCCTCATCCATCCACGTATAGCGCCGCTCGTTCGAGTTGACGATCATCGGGAACCAGTTGTGGCCGACCTCGTGGGTCGTCACGCCGAACAGGCCGAACTCGTTGCGCCGCTCGCGGCAGAACACGATCATCGGGTACTCCATCCCGCCAACCGGCCCGTTGGCGTTGATCGAGACGGGATACGGATACCGGTACCACATCGTCGAGTGCTGCTCGATGGTGAACCGGTTCATGTCGGTCGATTGGCGCCAGAGCGGCAGCGCTTCCTGCGGATACACCGACTGGCAACTGATCCCCTGCCAACCGGCGGCGTCCCAGATGTACGACTGCGAGGTCGCCACGGCGAAGTCGCGGACGTTCTGCGCCTTGAACCGCCACGTCAGGTTGCCGCCGGTTTTGGGCCGCGAACCGGGCGCCATCACCTCGGCCGAATCGACGATCATCACCGCCTTGTCGCTGGTCAGCGAGCGAGTGAACCGCTCTTGCTGGGTAGGCGTGAGCACGTCTTTCGGGTTCTGCAAGACGCCGGTCGCCGCCAGAATGTGGCTCGCCGGGACGGTCATCGACACGTCGTAATCGCCGAACTCGGTGTAGAACTCACCCTGACCGATGTACGGATCGGTGTTCCAGCCGCGCACATGGTCATAGACGCACGGTCGGGGGAACCACTGCGCCAGTTCGTAGATCCACCCTTTGGCGACCTTTTCCCGACCGCCGCGCCCCTGCGTCGGCACGACGAACGACCACTCGATCAGCACGTCTTGAGCCGCGCCCGGCGCCAGCGGCCGGGCCAAGTTGATGCGCATTCGGGTGTCCGTCACGACGTGCGTCGCCGCCGTTCCTTTCGCCTTCAACCCCTGCGTCCGCGCCGACGCGGGCAGCAGTTCCACCCGACCCAGCACGTCGCCGGTGGTGATGATCGGCGGACGAGATGGGCGACCGGCCGGCGGCGCCGGGGTCGAGAGCGCCGCGCGGCTGTCGGGCAGCGTTTGGTTCTGGTCCATCTGGAACCAGATATACGTCAACGAATCGGGCGAGTTGTTTCGGTACGTGACGCGCTGGATGCCGGTGATCGTGTGCGTCGCCGTGTCGAGCGAGGCTTCAATCAGGTGGTCAGCCCGGTTCTGCCAGTACTTCGGACCCGGCCG